>NZ_JBDPGY010000022.1:0-64219 GCF_039841815.1 Ruminococcus sp. 1001136sp1
CTCAAGATGAGATGTCCCATTCGAAAGAAGTAAACCCCCTTGAAGACGACGAGGTAGATAGGGCAGGGGTGGAAGTGTGGTAACACATGGAGCTGACTGTTACTAATAGGGTGAGGGCTTGACCAAGAAATGAGAAAGGCGGTTATAAAGTAACTGCCGGACTCACGCAGAGGTAAAATGATTCCATTAGGATGTAACATGTATGTAGTTTTGAAGGTACAGAACGGAAACGGTAGCCGGTTGGTTATCGTTTTTTTTGTTGTCTTTTCTTTACTTTTACCCTATTTTTTTTCTTTATATTCTGTTAAAATATTTTTTAAATCAATTCATAAAATGATATGAGTGTCAAAAGGTCTTTTGCCACTCATTTGATACTTCGGATTGCGACCCAGCTCCGCTGCTCCCGTAATCCTCCAAATATTCGAAATCCGCTGATTTACTGCGTAAATCGCTACTTTCTCATATTTGGCGTGTCCCAAGTTCAAACACCTTATCGTGCAAGCACGAACGGCTTTTTGACCATTTGACACTGGTATCATAAAATAACAGGTAACAGAATAGGAAGAAATAAGATGAAATCAACTAGAAACAGATCCAGACTGGCAGATCAGGGAACAAAAGAAATGCTGCCAGTTATTTTTTCTCTTGCGTGGCCAACTATGCTGGAACAGCTGATGCAGACTGCAGTACAATATATGGACACTGGTATGGTAGGCGTCCTGGGAACAAGTGCAACGGCCGCTGTTGGAGCTACCAGTACAGTAAACTGGCTGATTGGAAGTACGATTTCTGCGATCAGCATAGGATTTCTGGCATACATATCCCAGTCAATCGGAGCAGGAAAAAAAGAACAGGCAAAAAAAGCTTCAGGACAGGCTGTGCTGACAGTTGTGATCGTAGGAATATTTTTTACAATTCTGACAATGGGACTGAGCCGTAAAGTCCCTGTTTGGATGCAGGTAGATCCTTCTATTCAGAAACTGGCATCCAGCTATTTCCTGATCCTCTATGCACCGATGCTTTTTCGAACTGCGAACATTATTTTTGGAACTGTCCTGAGAGCAGTGGGCGATACCAAAACCCCTATGCAGGTAGGAATTGCCTTTAATGTTATTAACATTGTACTGAACTTTTTTCTTATATATTCCACCAGAACTGTGCTGATTGGTGGAAAAGAACTGGTGATCCCAGGCGCGGGATGGGGCGTTCAAGGTGCAGCAGCTGCGAGTGCTATAGCTTATACCATTGGAGGTATTGCAATTACGGTTAAATTATGGAAGCATACTGATATATCTCCAAAGGGTCAGAGCTTCCTGCCGGATTCTGCAGTTCTGCGCCCTTGTCTGAAGGTGGCTGTTCCAAATATGTTTCAGCGATTTGCCACGTCCCTTGGATATGTGGCATTTGCATCCATGATCAATTCTTTGGGCGAGACTGCAACGGCAGCCCATACTATTGCCAATACAGTAGAATCTGCTTTTTATATTCCAGGATATGGAATGCAGACAGCAGCGGCTACTCTTGCAGGAAATGCTCTTGGGGCCAATGACAATAAAAAACTCAACAGCCTTGCCAAGGCAATTGTGCCGTTGGAAGTGGGACTGATGGTTATTTCCGGAAGTCTGCTGTTTATTTTTGCGCCGATATTGATTAGGCTGTTTTCATCAGATGCGCAGGTTATCCGTCTGGGAAGTACGGTACTTCGTATGGTTGCTGTTTCCGAACCGTTTTATGGTGTACCTATTGTGATCGAGGGCATGATGCAAGGTGTGGGGAAAACAGTAACTCCCTTTATTTTCAATGTAGCGGGAATGTGGGGTGTAAGAATTCTGGGGACTTTTATCTGCATCCATCTTCTTGGACTGGGACTTGTGTCTGCCTGGGGATGCATGATAGGTCACAATATGCTTCTTTTTGTTTTATTCACTTTACATTATTTCAGCGGCAGATGGAACCCTATGAATAAAACAAAAGTATCCTTCCAATACAAGACTTGTAAAAAGTGACCAAAAATCACAAGCTTGACAGCAGAATATATAGGCTTTATACTGAAAAATAACGAATAAAAGCCGTCACGGCTTGGAATGGATGACGTTAATATGGAAAAAAGCGTGAAAGACAATCCTGAATACAAAATGAAACGGCAGGGAATGATCATCGGACTGGTCTGTCTTGCTGTGATGGTTTTTCTGACGATTTTTCTTATGAGCAGATATCGTCAAAGAACAGAGAAGATTTTTACAGAGCTTATGGAGGAATCACTTTTATCCACCCATTCGGAAGCACTGACAGAAATGGAGAATTTCCTGGCTGGTTCAACTGGAGCAGATAAGGTGGAGGAAGCCTGGGAGGCTCTGAACGAGGACGAGGGGAATGTGCTTCACTATGTGTGCAATTCAGATGGGAAAATCCTGGCAGGAGATATGCGGATTTTTGACATTGAATATACGGTGGCGACAGTGCTTCATTCGCAGCATGTGAAAGATAACAGTATTTCCCAGGTGGAAAAGTCCCTTAAAAAGCTGACCTATGGAGCACCCCATATTTTCACGGAGCTTGAGAAAACGGATATCTATCTGGTGGCATCCAAGTTGGAGGGCAGAGACTGTATTCTGTTTTCAGAATATCGTTCCGCCAAAATGAAGAATTATAAAGCAGTGCTCATCAATGGAAACCGCATGATTATTTTTACGCTTCTTGGATGCGCGTTGATCATGCTGCTTTTTACAGTACGATTCTATATGAAACAGCAGAAGAAAGTGATGAAAGGTCAGGCAAGGTACGACATTTTGTCGGAGTTTTCGGACACGGTTCTTTTTGAATATGACTGCCTGGAAAAAACATTGGTATTTACGCCAAATATAACGACTTTATTTGGACTGAAGGAAATCGGTCCGATCAGGCCTTTTGACAGTGACACAGATTTCACAATGGTTCATCCAGGTGATGTGGCGAAGGTAAAGGCACTTCTTTCCACAATTGGTGATAATTCTGATGAGATTGATGATTTTGTAATTCGTTTTAAGGATAAGAACGATAATTATCGTTGGGTGCGATGGATGGGCCGTCTGATACGAGGCCGTCTTGGTACACCACAGGCATTTCTGGGCAAGATTTCTGACGTTCAGAATGAGATGACCAGAGAACAGGATCTTCGTGAAAAAGCCTCTGTTGATGGTCTTACAGGCGCTCTGAACCGCAAGGCTGCAGAGCAGAAAATCAATACGCTTATGCAGGATAAAGAGTGTAAAGGTTACCTGCTTATGCTCGATATTGATGATTTTAAAACGGTAAATGATACAATGGGGCATGCAATAGGTGACCTTGCATTGATTACTTTGGTAAAACTTTTGAAGGAACATTTCCGTAGGGAGGATATTATCGGTCGTCTTGGCGGTGATGAATTTATTGTGTTTATGACAAATACAGAGCTTGCTTCGGCTGTTGAAGCAAAAGGTGCGGAAATTCTTGATATTCTGGCAAAGTCAGAGACTACACCACATTTTACCGTGAGTATAGGAGCGGCGGCTTATCCTGCAGCTGGAAACGACTATGAAAGCCTGTATCTGGCGGCGGATAACGCAATGTATGCTTCAAAGAAATCCGGTAAGAACAGAATTTATGTAGATAATGGTCAGCAGAAAAAAGAATGATCATAAGAGTATCGCTTTGAGACTAAAGGAAGGTGACAAAAATGCGGTTACAGATTGTACAGGATGCATTAAAAAAGAAGAATATCAAATACGAATATACAGAGATTGATGGCTGCGGAAGTCTTGATTTTCTGTTTCGAGGATTGAAATTCCATGTGTGGGAGTATGAGGACCGTGTCTGGGGGGCAGAGACAAATATTTATGAAGCAGGACGCAGTCAGGATATTGAGGGCAACTATGAAGAGGTCATTGCCAGAGAGATTTTATCATGGCCTGATATGATGCCAGGAAGTTGAGGAATGGAATGAAATACGAGATCAGCAATGAATTTCTTAAAGTGAAGGCCGACACAGAAGGTGCTATTTTGTGGTCCGTGACAGATAAGGACGGATTTGAGTATATCTGGCAGGGAGATGACAGATACTGGAATGAGCATGGTGCCAATCTTTTTCCCTATATTGCCAGATTATGGGAGAAATCCTACATATTTCAGGGGAAGACTTATCATATGGACATTCACGGTTTTGCCAAGGATTCTGTTTTCTCCTGTGAGAAAGCAGGGGAGAATGAACTGGTGTTTGCAATGGAAGATACCAGGGAAACTTTGGAACAGTATCCATTTCATTTTCGTTTTGAGATCCGATATCTGCTTGAGAAAAATACTTTAAAAGTTTTCTATTCGGTAAAAAATAAGGATGAGAAAACGATGTATTTTGGAATCGGCGGTCACCCGGGATTTAATATTCCGATGGAAGAGGGACTTTCCTTTGAGGATTATGAATTGGAATTTTCCAGGGCATGTGAGCCGCAGCGCATTCTTTTTTCACAGGAGTGTTTTGTGGAGGGGAAGGAGTCCTATGAACTTTTGGAGGGCAGACGGATTCCTCTTCGTCATAATCTTTTTGATGAAGATGCTATTGTGCTGGAGAAAACCTCTGGAGAGGTTCTGCTTCACAGTACGAAGGGCAAAAAGGCAGTGAAGGTATCTTATGTGGATATGCCTTATGTCGGTTTCTGGCATATGCCCTGCATGGATGCTCCTTATGTTTGCATTGAGCCGTGGTGTTCCCTTCCATCCAGACAGGGAATTACAGAAAATCTGGAGGAACAGAAGAATCTTATTTCACTGGAAGCTGGCAGGGAGTGCCAGATTTCCTGGACCATGGAAATTCTCTAGAGCGTGTCTGAAAAAGGCTTTCTGCAAGATGTGCGTCACAATTTGTGGGAGATTTTGACTGGATGAGGGCGCCGTAGCGGGCTACGGTAACCGAATTCAGGCAAAATCTCCCGCAAAGTGGGGCGTGCAGATTGTGGGAATGATTTTTCAAACACGTTCTAAAACGTGCAGATTGTGGGAATGTTTTTAAATACTCGCAAGGAAGGCAGGGTATGTAATATGAAAAAGAAGCAGGGGGCGAACTGCGAATATTGTGTAAACTATTCTTACGACGATGATTACGAGTGCTATACTTGTGATATGAACCTTGACGAAGATGAGATGTATCGTTTTATTACAGGAACCTATCACGATTGCCCTTATTTCCGCATGGGGGACGAGTACAGAGTAGTAAGAAAACAGATGTAAAAAAATTAAAATTACTATTGACAAATAAAATCGAACGTGGTATTTTATTACAGAACGCTGCCGAAGACAGTAGGTGCCGTAAGGCATAAGGATTAAAACGCCTACCGAGGACTAAGTATTCTTTCGTAAGAATTACGTTAAGCCTTGCTGTCTTACAGTAAGGCTTTTTTTGGCGGTATATCAAATTCTATAAGGAGGTGTACCATTTCATGGCAAAAGTAGAACTGAAACAACCAATCGTAGAAGAAATCGCTAACAATATTAAAGACGCACAGGCTGTTGTTCTTGTTGACTACAGTGGTCTTACAGTTGAGCAGGATACTATTTTACGTAAAGAGTTAAGAGAGTCCGGCGTACAGTACAAGGTTTACAAAAACACTTTAATGCGTCGTGCATTTGAAGGTACTCCATGTGCAGATCTTGACAAGCACTTACATGGAACAAACGCTATTGCAATTTCTGCAACAGACGCTACTGCTCCTGCAAGAATCCTTGCTAAATTTGCAAAACAGTATCCGGCACTTGAGTTAGTAGCTGGTATTGTTGAGGGTAACTACAACGATCAGGCAGGAATCCAGGCACTGTCCCAGATCCCGTCCAGAGAAGAACTTCTTGGCAAACTGCTTGGAAGTATCCAGTCTCCTATTACCAACTTTGCTCGTGTGCTTAATCAGATCGCAGAGCAGAAGGGTGGAGAGGCTGAGGCACCAGCAGCAGAATAATTTAAGTTTCTGTCGCTGAATCGAATCATTGATTCCACAAAAAATTTAAAAATGGAGGAAAATTATAATGGCAAAGTTAACAACAGCTGAGTTTATCGAAGCAATCAAAGAGTTATCTGTATTAGAGTTAAATGATTTAGTAAAAGCTTGCGAGGAAGAGTTCGGTGTATCCGCAGCAGCAGGCGTTGTTGTAGCAGCAGCAGGTGCTGGTGAAGCAGCTGAGGAGAAAGATGAGTTTGACGTAGAGCTTACAGAAGTAGGTCCTAACAAAGTTAAAGTTATCAAAGTTGTTCGTGAGATCACAGGCTTAGGTCTTAAAGAAGCTAAAGAAGTTGTTGATGGTGCTCCGAAAATGGTTAAAGAGGGCGCTTCCAAAGCAGAGGCTGAGGATATCAAAACTAAACTTGAGGCTGAAGGCGCTAAAGTTACTCTTAAATAATTTAGGTGTATTTAAGCGAACCATGCTCCCCGCAGAAGTCTGTCGTGCAGGCCACTGCGGGGATTTTTTTGTGTAACAGGAAATTCTGTTGGAGTTTCCTGCAATCAGGATTCTTTTTGTGCAAGGAGATTCTGAATGAATATAAAAATGTTTTTGACTGTAACATTACTGGGAGTATCTTTATATCTGGGAGGCAGTTCTGTTATATATGCTGAATCAGCAGAAAATGTGACGGAGAATTTTGAAGACAGCTTTTCAGATTGCGATCTTGAGCCAGAAATGGAAGAGGATGAGACTGGCTTCTATGGCGGAACAGCTGAGGTGGGATTTTTTTCAGCAGATGAGTCTGATAATGATTTTGAAGAGGAGCCAGAAGAAGCTCTGCTTACACCTGTACCTTCTGATAATGAACAGCAGATTCTGGCGACTATTCCAGAAGGCGCTGCAGTGGTGACTTTAGATGTGGCTGATGGAAGTGATATTACCGAAACTTTGAATACAGTGCTTCACTTTATGGGGCAGAGAGCTACAGATGAAACTCCTTGTACGGTAATCATTCCTCAGGGAAGCTATCTGATTTCCGGAACTATCCATATGTACAGCAATCTTACTCTTTATGCAGAAGGAGCTGTACTGACGAAATCCTGTACAGATAAGCATGTGGTCCTCAGACTGGGAGATGACATACTTTCTGCCGGAGGTTATGATGGATATCACAATATCACCATTGAAGGCGGAACCTGGGATCTGAATTACCCGGTTGTCGAAGATAAGGAAGGCACAGGCGGTTTTGTAGGCTTCAGGATTGGACATGCCAGACACGTAACTGTGAAGAACGTAACATTTCTAAACAATTTGAAATCTCATTTTCTTGAGCTGGCAGGTACGGAAGATGTAACTGTGACTGGCTGTACATTCCGGGGATATTGGCAGGAATATGAAGGCGGCGGACAGGAATGCATTCAGCTGGATGCATGTCTGGATTATATTTTTCCAGGATATCAGCCCTTTGACGGAGCTGTCTGTGAGAATATCAGGATTACGGATAACGTTTTTGAGGATGTGTTTGCAGGAGTGGGCAGCCACAGCATGATCTACGACAGGCCATACCGGAATATTGTGATTCAGGGGAATACCTTTCGAAATGTGAAAAAGAGAGCTGTCTGGTGCCTGAATTACGTGGATTCTGCTGTGGAGGACAATATAATAGAGAATGCAGGCGGCGGAGTGCTTGTGAGCTGCATGTATTTCCCGAATACCCATCTTATACCGGGAACTGTTGCAGGAATGGAAGGAAACCACCAGAATGCGGGCATTTCCGTGAAAAATAATCAGATTTCTATTTCTTCAGTGAGCCAGATCAATGGAAACATATGGAGAGGATATGGAATTGAAGTCCAGGGAGCCTGGGTAAGTGACAGCTCAAAGGCACAGGCTAAGGGAATTCCGGTAGGTATTTATAAGGAAAACGGTGTTGCGGTAAAGGGAAATATGATCACAGGGACTGGAAATGGAATTCGCCTTTATCTTGCTGATGGCTGTACAGTGGAAGATAATCAGTTGAAGCTGCAAAAAACTGCATCCTTTTCCAACATGGGAATTTATCTGTCTGCTTCTTCTAAAAATGTGATAAAAGATAATCAGGTATCAGGTTGTAAAAATGTAGGAATCTACGCTTATGACGGAGGAAAGCTGGGGACTCCATCCACAGAGAATCAAGTCCTGGATAATGTGATTTCAGGTATCGGCGGCGATGGAATTCTTATGGAAAATGGCTCTGACGGGTGTGAAGTAAGCCGGAACCGTATATCCTCCGGAAAAAAGAACGGAATTGTTCTCTGGGACAGCGAGGGCTGTCAGATCACAGCGAATCAGGTGAAAGGCTGTATGCTGGACGGAATATATGTGGAAAATATTGGAAATGCTGTTATAAAATCTAACAGGATTACGAATGTGAACGGCAGAGGAATCCAAGTGATCGCAAGTCAGACCGGAAAACTTTATGGAAATGCGGTTACTGGCAGCAGAAAATGCGGTTTATATGTAAGCAGGTCAAAGATTTCCGGAAACAAAAAGAACCGTCTGGAGAATAATGGCAGTACTTATGCAATTTATGCGGAAAACAGCACTGGAATCATTTCCGTGAAAATGCCCACTGCGTCTAAGATCACCAGAAAGTCAGTGAAGATCACAGGCAAAGCGGCGGGTGGAAAGAAACTTACAATTTATGCAGTGAGCAGAAACAAGAATAAAAAAATCGGCAGAGGAAGCATCAATTCCCGAAAGAAATATAATATTTCTATCAAAAAACAGAAAAAAGGAACGAAGCTTCTCTTTGTATTATCGGATAAATATGGAAACCTTTCTTATAGTAAGAGAAAAGTAAAATAAATTATAACTATTCAGCAATTACAAATAAAAAAACAAATGAAAAAACAACAGAAAAGTGCTTGACAGGCTTTTTTTGTTGTGCTATAGTGAAGAATGCTATATTATGGCAAGATATGCCTACTATGCTTATGCAGCAGAGCGGGCTGATGTTGTAATAAATAAAATAAAACAGGGGTGAAACGTCAATGGAAAAAAACAGAATTCGTTCTGTAAAAACTGGAAAAAGCATGCGAATGAGCTACCAGAGACAAAAAGAAGTCCTGGAAATGCCGAACTTGATCGAGGTCCAGAAGGATTCTTACCAGTGGTTTCTCGACGAAGGATTGAATGAAGTATTCGACGATATTTCTCCAATCGCAGACTACGGCGGAAAGCTCAGTCTTGAATTCATCGGCTTCACATTTGATGAAAAAGAGGCTAAATACACCATCGAGCAGTGTAAAGAACGTGACGTAACTTATGCCGCACCTTTGAAGGTTCGAGTGAGACTGATTAACAAGGAAACAGATGAGATCAACGAACACGAGATTTTCATGGGAGACCTGCCGATTATGACCGCGACAGGAACTTTCGTCATTAACGGTGCTGAGCGTGTTATTGTCAGCCAGTTAGTACGTTCCCCTGGAATCTATTATGCCATTGCACACGATAAAATCGGTAAGAGACTGTTTTCCTGTACAGTAATTCCTAACAGAGGAGCATGGCTGGAATATGAGACTGACTCCAACGATGTATTCTATGTGCGTGTGGACAGAACCCGTAAGGTTCCGATCACTGTACTGATCCGTGCACTTGGTGTTGGTTCCAATGCAGAGATCATTGATCTGTTTGGCGAAGAGCCGAAGATCCTTGCAAGTTTCACAAAGGATACTTCTACGAATTATGAAGAAGGTCTTCTTGAACTGTATAAGAAAATCCGTCCAGGCGAGCCGCTTGCAGTTGAGAGCGCAGAGAGCCTGATCAATGCGATGTTCTTTGATCCGAGAAGATATGATCTTGCCAAGGTCGGACGTTATAAATTTAATAAGAAACTTCATTTCAATAAACGAATTGTTGGTCATAAGCTGGCTGACGATGTGGTTGAGGGCTCTACAGGAGAAATTCTTGCAGAGGCTGGTACTATCGTAACCAGAGAACTGGCTGATGCCATTCAGAACGCTGCAGTTCCATTTGTATGGATCCAGGGTGAAGAAGACCGCAGAATTAAAGTTCTTTCTAACTTAATGGTAGACATGCATCACTATCTGCCAGAAATTGAGAACCTGGAAGAGCTTGGGGTTACAGAGTTAGTATATTACCCTGTACTCGAAAAAATTCTGGAAGAAAATGACACACTTGAGGACAGAATTGCCGCTATCCGCAGAGATATCCATGACCTGATCCCGAAGCATATTACAAGAGAAGATATTTTTGCTTCTATTAATTACAATATGCATCTGGAATATGGCATTGGAAATGACGACGACATCGACCACTTAGGAAACCGTCGTATCCGTGCGGTTGGTGAACTGCTTCAGAATCAGTACCGTATCGGTCTTTCCAGACTTGAGCGTGTGGTTCGTGAGAGAATGACAACACAGGATGTGGAGAGCATTTCCCCGCAGTCCCTGATCAATATCAAACCTGTAACAGCTGCTGTAAAAGAGTTCTTTGGATCTTCCCAGCTGTCACAGTTCATGGATCAGAACAACCCTCTTGGTGAGCTGACCCATAAGAGACGTCTTTCCGCACTTGGACCTGGCGGTTTGTCACGAGACAGAGCCGGATTCGAGGTTCGAGACGTTCACTATTCCCATTACGGAAGAATGTGCCCGATCGAGACTCCTGAGGGTCCAAACATCGGTCTGATCAACTCCCTTGCCTCTTATGCAAAGCTGAATCAGTACGGATTTGTTGAGGCACCTTACCGTAAGATTGATAAAACTGATCCTATGAATCCGCGTGTAACTGACGAAGTTGTTTACATGACCGCAGATGAAGAGGATAACTACCATGTAGCACAGGCGAATGAGGCACTTGACGCAGAAGGACATTTCGTTCGTAAGAACGTTTCCGGTCGTTATCGTGAAGAGACTCAGGAGTATGAGCGTCAGATGTTTGATTACATGGACGTATCTCCTAAGATGGTATTCTCTGTAGCTACAGCCCTGATTCCATTCCTTCAGAACGACGATGCGAACCGTGCGCTGATGGGATCAAACATGCAGCGTCAGGCTGTTCCGCTTCTTACCACAGAAGCACCAGTTGTTGGTACAGGAATGGAAGCAAAGACAGCTGTTGACTCCGGTGTTTGTGTGGTTGCAAGAAAGTCTGGTACTGTACTTCGCTCCACATCTACCGATATCAGCATCAAGAATGATGATGGAACAAAAGATGATTATCATCTTACCAAATTCATGCGCAGTAACCAGAGCAACTGCTACAACCAGCGTCCGATCGTTAATCAGGGCGAGCACGTTGAAGCAGGTGATGTTATTGCCGATGGTCCGTCTACTTCTCAGGGAGAGCTTGCTCTTGGCAAGAACCCTCTGATCGGATTTATGACCTGGGAAGGTTATAACTACGAGGATGCCGTACTGTTAAGTGAGAAACTTGTACAGAACGATGTTTATACATCTGTTCACATTGAAGAATATGAAGCAGAATCCCGTGATACAAAGCTTGGACCGGAAGAGATCACCCGTGATGTTCCAGGCGTAGGTGATGATGCACTCAAGGATCTTGATGAGCGCGGAATCATTCGTATCGGTGCAGAGGTTCGTGCTGGTGATATCCTTGTTGGTAAGGTTACTCCTAAGGGAGAGACTGAGCTTACAGCAGAGGAGAGACTTCTTCGTGCAATCTTTGGTGAGAAAGCACGCGAGGTTCGTGATACTTCCCTTAAGGTACCACACGGTGAGTATGGTATCGTTGTAGACGCCAAGGTATTCACAAGAGAAAATGGTGATGAGCTGTCTCCAGGAGTTAATCAGTCTGTACGTATCTATATCGCACAGAAGAGAAAAATCTCCGTTGGTGATAAGATGGCTGGTCGTCATGGTAACAAGGGTGTCGTTTCCCGTGTACTTCCGGTTGAGGATATGCCATTCCTTCCGAACGGACGTCCACTGGATATCGTGCTGAACCCGCTGGGTGTACCTTCCCGTATGAACATTGGACAGGTCCTGGAAATTCATTTAAGTCTTGCTGCCAAAGCACTTGGCTTTAATATTTCCACACCGGTATTCGATGGTGCAAACGAGAATGATATCCAGGATACACTGGAACTTGCAAATGACTATGTAAATACAGAAGATTTTGAAAAGTTCCGTGAGAAATACAAAGACATTCTGGCACCTGATGTAATGCAGTATCTGGATGAGAACAAAGCCCACAGAGCATTGTGGAAAGGTGTTCCGATTTCCAGAGATGGTAAAGTACAGCTTCGTGACGGACGTACCGGAGAGTTCTTCGACGGTCCGACCACAATCGGACACATGCATTACCTGAAACTGCATCATCTGGTTGATGATAAGATCCATGCCCGTTCCACAGGTCCTTACTCTCTGGTTACACAGCAGCCACTGGGTGGTAAAGCTCAGTTCGGTGGACAGCGTTTCGGAGAGATGGAGGTTTGGGCTCTGGAGGCATACGGTGCATCCTATACACTCCAGGAAATCCTGACAGTTAAATCCGATGATGTAGTCGGTCGTGTGAAGACTTATGAAGCAATCATCAAGGGTGATAACATCCCTGAGCCTGGTATTCCGGAATCCTTTAAGGTTCTTCTTAAAGAGCTCCAGTCCCTGGCATTGGATGTACGTGTGCTCAAAGATGATCAGACAGAAGTTCAGATCATGGAGAATGTAGATTACGGCGAAACCGATCTTCGTGCAGTTATCGAGGGAGATTCCCGCGGCCACAGAGGAGAGGAATCCTTCAGCAAACATGGCTATACCAAGCAGGAGTTTGACGGAGAGGAACTTGTTGATGTGGACGAGGACGAAGAAGAGGATTATGAATCCGAAATCGACGATTCCTACGATGATATCGAAGAGTAGAAAGGGGAAAAGAATACATGGCAGAATCAACCAATACCAATGAAACATATCAGCCAATGACTTTTGATGCCATTAAAATCGGACTGGCGTCCCCGGAAAAGATCAGAGAGTGGTCAAGAGGTGAGGTTACAAAACCGGAAACCATCAACTACCGTACCTTGAAACCGGAGAAAGACGGACTTTTCTGTGAAAGAATTTTCGGACCAAGCAAGGACTGGGAGTGCCACTGTGGTAAATATAAGAAAATCCGTTATAAAGGTGTTGTCTGCGACCGATGCGGCGTTGAGGTTACCAAGGCTTCCGTTCGTAGAGAGCGTATGGGTCACATTGAGCTTGCTGCTCCTGTTTCCCATATCTGGTATTTCAAGGGTATTCCGTCCCGCATGGGACTTATCCTGGATCTGACTCCAAGAACACTGGAGAAAGTTCTTTACTTTGCAAATTATATTGTACTGGATCCGGCAGATTCCGGACTCCAGTACAAGCAGATCCTTACTGAGAGAGAATATCAGGATGCCCGTGAGTCTTACGGAAATAACTTCCGCGTAGGCATGGGTGCTGAGGCTATCAAAGAGCTCCTTATGGCTATCGACCTTGAGAAGGATTCCGCTGAATTAAAGGCAGAGCTGGTTAAGGCAACAGGCCAGAAGCGTGCAAGGATCATCAAACGTCTTGAGGTTGTTGAATCTTTCCGTGAGTCAGGAAACCGTCCTGAGTGGATGATTCTTGATGTTGTTCCTGTAATCCCGCCAGATCTTCGTCCTATGGTACAGCTGGATGGTGGACGTTTTGCGACATCTGACCTGAATGATCTGTACAGAAGAATCATTAATCGTAATAATCGTCTGAAAAGACTGCTGGAGCTTGGTGCTCCGGATATCATTGTCCGCAATGAGAAACGTATGCTTCAGGAAGCAGTTGATGCCCTGATCGACAATGGTCGTCGTGGCCGTCCGGTTACAGGTCCTGGAAACAGAGCCCTGAAATCCCTTTCTGACATGCTGAAAGGTAAATCCGGACGTTTCCGTCAGAACCTTCTTGGTAAGCGTGTTGACTACTCCGGACGTTCCGTTATCGTTGTTGGACCAGAGCTGAAGATTTATCAGTGCGGTCTGCCAAAAGAGATGGCAATCGAGCTGTTTAAGCCTTTCGTTATGAAAGAACTGGTAGCAAACGGTACCTCTCACAATATTAAGAATGCCAAGAAGATGGTAGAGAAGCTTGAGCCAGCTGTATGGGACGTTCTGGAAGATGTTATCAAAGAACATCCGGTTATGCTGAACCGTGCACCTACACTGCATCGTCTGGGTATCCAGGCGTTTGAGCCGATCCTTGTAGAAGGTAAGGCTATTAAGCTTCATCCGCTTGTTTGTACCGCTTTCAACGCTGACTTCGATGGTGACCAGATGGCTGTCCATCTTCCACTGTCCCAGGAAGCACAGGCAGAGTGCCGTTTCCTGCTTCTGTCTCCGAACAACCTTCTGAAACCTTCTGATGGTGGACCGGTAGCCGTTCCTTCACAGGATATGGTCCTTGGTATTTACTATCTGACACAGGAAAGACCTGGAAATAAGGGAGAAGGAAAGTTCTTCAAGAGCGTAAATGAGGCAATTCTGGCATATGAGAATCAGGTAATTACTCTGCAGTCCAAGATTCTTGTCCGCTGTAGCAAGGTAATGCCGGATGGAAGCACTTTCACAGGCAACGTGCAGTCTACACTGGGACGTTTCCTGTTCAATGAGATCCTGCCACAGGATCTTGGATTTGTTGACAGAAGCATTCCGGGAAATGAGCTTCTTCTTGAGGTTGACTTCCTGGTTGGTAAGAAACAGCTGAAACAGATCCTTGAAAAAGTTATTAATACTCACGGAGCAACCAAGACTGCTGAGGTTCTGGACTCTATCAAAGCTATGGGTTACAAGTATTCTACAAGAGCTGCCATGACTGTATCTATTTCTGATATGACCGTGCCGCCGCAGAAGCCTGAGATGATCAAGGCTGCACAGGATACTGTAGATAAGATCACAAAGAACTATAAACGTGGTCTTATTACTGAGGAAGAGCGTTATAAAGAGGTTGTGGATACCTGGAAGAAGACTGACGATGAGCTTACTCATGCGCTTCTTTCCGGACTTGATAAGTACAACAACATCTTCATGATGGCTGACTCTGGTGCCCGTGGATCTGATAAACAGATCAAACAGCTTGCAGGTATGCGTGGATTGATGGCCGATACAACCGGACATACAATCGAGCTTCCTATCAAGTCAAACTTCCGTGAAGGTCTGGACGTACTGGAATACTTCATGTCCGCTCATGGAGCGCGTAAAGGACTTTCTGATACCGCTCTTCGTACAGCCGATTCCGGTTACCTGACAAGACGTCTTGTTGACGTATCTCAGGATCTGATCGTACGTGAGATGGACTGCTGTGAGAACAGAGCAGAGATTTCCGGTATGTATGTAAAAGGTTTCATGGATGGCAAGGAGGAGATCGAGAGCCTTCAGGATCGTATTACAGGTCGTTTCTCCTGCGAGACCATTAAGAATAAAGAGGGCGAAGTCCTTGTAAAAGCAAACCACATGATTACTCCGAAGCGTGCTGCACGTATCATGAAAGAGGGTGTAGACAACATTACCGGAGGTGCTGTTGAGCAGGTTAAGATCCGTACCATCCTGAGCTGTAAGTGTAAGGTTGGTGTGTGTGCGAAGTGCTATGGCGCAAACATGGCTACCGGTGAGCCGGTACAGGTTGGTGAGTCCATCGGTATCATCGCTGCACAGTCTATCGGTGAGCCAGGTACACAGCTGACTATGCGTACTTTCCATACAGGTGGTGTTGCCGGTGGAGATATCACACAGGGTCTTCCTCGTGTCGAGGAGCTTTTTGAGGCAAGAAAGCCGAAAGGACTTGCTGTTATCACTGAAATCAAGGGTGTTGCTACAATCAATGACACCAAGAAGAAGAGAGAGATCATCGTAACAGATCCGGAGACTGGTGATTCCAAGACTTACCTGATCCCATACGGTTCCCGTATCAAGATCATGGACGGACAGGTTATGGAGGCTGGTGATGAGCTTACAGAAGGTAGTGTAAACCCGCATGATATTCTTCGAATCAAGGGTGTTCGTGCAGTTCAGGATTACATGATCCGTGAGGTTCAGCGTGTATACCGTCTTCAGGGTGTTGAGATCAACGATAAACATATCGAGGTTATCGTTCATCAGATGCTGAAGAAAATCCGTATCGAGGATAACGGAGATTCCGAGTTCCTGCCAGGTACACTTGTTGACTTCCTTGAGTATGAGGAAGTAAATGAGAAGCTGGAAGCTGAGGGCTTACGTCCGGCAGTTGGAAAACAGGGAATGCTTGGTATTACCAAGGCATCTCTGGCAACTGATTCCTTCCTGTCAGCTGCTTCCTTCCAGGAGACCACCAAGGTTCTGACTGAAGCTGCTATTAAGGGTAAGGTTGACCATCTGATCGGTTTGAAAGAGAACGTAATCATCGGTAAACTGATTCCAGCTGGTACAGGCATGAAGTGCTACAGCGATGTAGAGCTTGATACAGGAATGCCGGAAGAGCCAGAAGAAATCGAATTCGATGAAATGGACGACGAGGATCAGGATGTGCTGGATGTAGCGGAAGACTCAGAAGAGCTGGAGACTGCTGAGGAGGCAGATCTTGCAGTGGATGAGGATACATTTGAGGATGAGGATTCTTCTGAAGACAGTGAAGAATAAACTATAAAATATGAAATCCCCCAGGGTGACAGAAATGTTGCTTTGGGGGATTTTTGTGTGACAGAGAATTCTATGGAACTTGCTGTTACACAAAAAAAGTCCAGTCTGGCAGGAACACACTGCAGCAGCAAGGTGAATTTTGCCCGAGACAATCCGCCGTAGGCGAAGGTAAGGGAAAATAGGATTGGTATTTTGTTGTGTGGGAAAAATATGGATAGAGGAAAATACAACCTGATCTATCATTTGTGGTAAGATTCCTGTATAATGTTTTATGTAACTATTCAGAAGGCAATATTCCGCGAGGTGTTTTTGTGGAACGTAGTTCACAGAAAACCCGAGAATAGCGGTGTAAAATCATGCAAGCCATGATTTCTGTGCATCGTGACGGGGAAGACTTGCCAGTCTATTTAAAAAGTCATTACCCATTCGAGGAGGGAGAACATACATGGATAAAGATGTTCCGGTTTCCGTCTGGCCAGAATGGAAACTTGTAGAGAAAATAGGGGAAGGCTCTTTTGGAAAAGTTTATAAAGCGAAGCGGACAGAACGCGGCCGTTCTTTTTACTCCGCCATCAAGATCATATCTATTCCGGGAAGTAAAGGGGAACTGGATAGTGTACGGTCAGAGATGAATAATGAGCAGTCTACCAGAGAATATTTTCGCAATCTGGTAGAGGACTGTGTTCAGGAAATATACACCATGGAGCATTTTTGCGGAAATTCCCATGTGGTTTCATTTGAAGATTTCAAAGTGGTGGAATATTTGGATGAGATCGGCTGGGACATTTCCATAAGAATGGAATATCTTACCAGTTTTATGGATTACTGCACAGGCAAGGAGCTTACTGAGAAGGAAGTGATCAAGCTTGGCTGTGACCTGGCTATGGCATTGATTTATTGCAGAAAATTGAATATTATTCACCGTGATGTGAAACCGGAGAATATTTTTGTGTCCAGATTCGGTGATTTTAAGCTGGGTGACTTTGGAATTGCCAGGGAACAGGCACATACTATGAGCAATATGTCCAAGAAAGGTACCTATTCCTACATGGCACCGGAGATTTACAAGGGTGAGAAGTACGACAGCAGTATTGATATCTATTCCCTTGGAATTGTATTATATAAATTGATGAATCAGAACAGGCTGCCTTTTCTTTCACTGGATAAGCAGTTGATTACATACAGAGATAAAGAGACTGCCCTTGCACGGAGAATGGCAGGGGAGAAAATGCCGGTACCAGTTAATGCCAGTGCTGCTTTTTCCCACATTATACTAAAAGCATGTGCATATGAGCCGGGGAAACGTTACAGGAAACCAGAAGATATGCTGCGGGATTTGGAGAAGCTTCGTCTGGCACCGGTGAATGCAGAGAAAGAGTGGGAGAAGTCCCAGTGGGAGCTGACAAATTCGGCAGAACTTGAGCGGGACCAGAGAAGATATGCCCCTCAGGAGCCGGAAGACCGTATGGAGCGGACCCATGTGGCAGAAGACCCTCAGATTGAGAAAGCTGTCCGGGAAGAAGAGGCACAGCTCAGAAAGCCTGCGAAAAATGCAGTGAAAAATTATGAGAAACAGTCAGTAAATGCCTCTTCCACTAAGCGAAAGAAGCAGCAGAGAAGCGGGTGGGACCAGGAAAGACAGATTTCACCATGGACAGTTTCCCTTATTGTAGTGGCGCTTGCGGCATGCATTATTATTGGTGTTTATATGAAATTAATCCATGATGAGAATCGCAAGGCTCAAAATACGGAGAACGTTATGGAAGTTCTGGAAGCTAATGATAACAGTACTGCTCAAATTGATGAATTTTCTACTTCAATTCAGACAATTAAGGAGCAGGCGAATACAATTGTAAGCGAACTTCCGGACTGCAAGGAAGTTGGCAAGGAAGGCGATCGGCTTCGCTACTATGACAGCAATGGGAAACTGGTAAAAGCGCTGATTTATCCGGAGACATCCGAAGATGGAGTTTATGAGGAGTATTATTACTGGGATGAACGTCTGTTTTTTGCATATGTATGGACTGGTAATAAGAAGGAATTATATTATTATGACAAGCGTGGCAAACTGATCCGCTGGATCGATACAGACGGAACTGTCCACGATAAGGAGAATGACAGTACTGAGTACACCAAGCGTGGCGAGAAATACTGGAAAAATGCGCTGGAGCAGTTAGATGAATGATGATACCGGTCATATAAGAAGTGGCTGTGATTCTTTGGAATATCGACAGACAGACGAAGAGGAATAGAATGACATATCATATTGATTATGCATATACCTGCCATGCAGGGAAAGTGCGACCAAATAACGAGGACAATTTCTGGTGCTGCGGAGAGCACCTTCCAGTGAGTAATCATGGAACAGAAGAAATCCGTACAGGTATCAGGCTTCGGGAGAGCCTTCCGGTAATGGCTGTTTTTGACGGCATGGGAGGGGAGAGCCAGGGGGAAATGGCTGCCTGGCTTGCTTCTGACAGCCTGGAGCATTTTTATAGGGAAAATAAGGGGATGCTTCGTAAAGCACCAGAACTTTTTCTTACGGAAGCCTGTAAGAATATGAATCAGGCTGTATGTGATTATGGTCGGGAACAACGGATCAGTGCCATGGGAACTACTATGGCGATGATTGCTTTTGGAAAAAAAGAAGCGTATATCTGTAATCTGGGAGACAGCAGGATTTATCGGTTTTCCAAGGGGAATTTTTCACAGATTTCCAGAGATCATGTGTTGAAAAGCTGCAGATTTGGGAAAGCACCACTGACTCAGTTTCTGGGAGTGGAGGAGACCGAGATGAAGCTGGAACCTGCCATTGCGGCAGTTCCTTATCAGGATAGGGACCGTTATCTGCTTTGCTCAGACGGGGTAACAGATATGTTATCTGATCGCGAGATTGAAGAAATTATGAAGCTGGAGGACTCAATTCGTGATATTGCCCATGCTCTTTTAACAAGGGTACTGGATAAAGGGGCCAGAGATAATACTACGATCATTCTCTGCGAGGTAAGAGCAGAGAATCGGCCGTTCAAAACCTGGCTTTTGCAGAAGAAGGGATAAATCAGAGGGCAAAATTTTTCACAATTTAAGTAGTTGATTATAGGAAAATGAAGGTGATTTATGATGAAAAATCGTATGCAGGATCTTGATTTTGAACAGACAGTGGCATTTGATTCCGTAAAGGATTTTGAATTTACCAGAAGGGCTGCCCAGAGATTTCGTCAGGTAGTCAGTCTGGATGGATTTGAGGATGAAGATGCTGACGTTATTTTTCATTATTTATATAAAGAGATGGAGCTGGTTTCGTTCGGAGATCATTTGAAGAGATATATCTATGAAAGAGCCGGGATTGAGGAACCGTTTGGAGAAGTGCCCCAGGAGGTATACAGAGATATTGCAGTTGATTCTTTCCGGGAAACCTATACACCCAAGTCTATGAATCCTACTTCAACTAAGCTTCCTGCGTTGGTGAACAACTGGCTTACACAGGCCTCAGTAAAGCGCGAGACTATATTTCTGCTGGGCTTCGGGCTTCGCATGAGCGCGGAGGATGTTTCAGACTTTCTGACAAGGGTGCTGAAGGAGCAGGATTTTGATTTCCATAATCCAGAGGAAGTGATCTACTGGTATTGTTATAGTAAGCAGCTTCCTTACAGCAAGGCAGAGGAATATAAAGAGAATTACAAATCCATGGAACCTGCAGCAGATAAGGGAAAAGTGGCGGAAGTAATCAGCGGCGATTTTACTATAGATACAGAGGAAAAATTGCTGAAATATCTGGCATGCCTGAAAGCTGGCTGGGATGATCCAATGAATGAGAAGAGTCAGGCATTTCAGGAGTTCCTGCGCCTTCTGGAACATGCGAAGCAGATCATTGCGGCCATGTATCAGAAGGATGAGGAGGAGAAAGGCCGGGCTAAGGTCTGGAAACCGGAGAATATTACTCCGTCTGATCTGGAGAAGGTAATCTGCAATGGTATTCCTATCAATAAAATGGGAAATCTGAAAAAAATGTCAGCCTCTATCCTGGCGAAACATTTCAGCCAGAAGAGGTTCAGCAGACAGAGAATTACCAATATTCTGAATCACAAGTTCCCGGTAGAGCGGTTTGATCTTCTTACGCTGGAGTTCTTTATTGTGTCTCAGGAGATGGAGGATGATGATCCCTATGACAGATACCATCATTTCATAGAGGAAGCGCAGAGAATTCTGAAGAAGTGTGGAATGAGCGAGATTTATATTGTGAACCCATACGAATGTTTCCTGCTGATGTGTCTTTTGACGGATTGTCCGCTGGCTGTTTTTTCGGAGATATGGGAAATGTCATATGAAGAGAATGGGAACGAGGAGTAGGTAATTTCTTAATATAGAAATGCGCAGTGTTGTTTGGAGGCACTGCGCATTTTTAATAGCAATGAAATGGGTGTCAAAAGGTCTTTTGACACCCATTTGATACTCGGATTGCTACGCAGCTACGCTGCTCCCGCAATCCTCCAAATATTCGAAATCCGCTGATTTACTGCGTAAATCGCTACTTTCTCATATTTGGCGTGTCCCAAGTTCAAAAGCCTTATCGTGCAAGCACGAACAGCTTTTTGACCTTTTGACACTGGTATCATAGGAATTAAGGTTAATCATTATAGTAGAGATAAATACTGCGGCTAAGCTGTGCAATTGTATTCTGGGCTTCTCCCGGGCTGGAGAGGTTCTGGGAAAGGCAGACGATGACCAGATCGTTTCCACCCTGTGCGTTGTACAGAATTCCGGCATCATTTTCTACATCGGAAAGCTCACCGGTTTTGTTGGCAACGCTGACGCCCTCTGGCAGGGCTGCTGGAATCTTGTTGGTACGTTGCTGTTGTTTCAGAAGGGAATACATTTCTTCTGCATGTAAAAGGCTTGGCGTCTGAGTAGTACCAGAGCAGATCTGGTATATTTCTTTCAGAAATTTTCCACAGTCATAGGCAGAAGTGTAATTATCTCCGAATTCGTTGCTGGCAAGAAGCAGTCGTCCCATGGAAGTATTTGTGTAGCCGTGAGACTGACAGAAACTGTTTACTTTCTGCATACCTGCAGTGCTGTCGCCACTTCCCAGGCAGGAAACCAGACTGTTTGCCGCGTCATTATCACTGACGGTGATCATTGGTGTCAGATAGGAATCCAGGGTGGCAGAACCATACTGCTGGGACAAAGAATCATAATTCTCATATACTGCACCCATAATGAAAAGCTTGATCAGGCTGGCTGCCTGCATTGGGGAATCATTGATCGTAGCCTCTGAGCCGCCTGAAAGGTCACAGATATAAACGCTCCAGGAACCGTTTGAACCAGGAAGCTGGGATTGGATCTGAGTGACCAGAGTATCCATCTTTTCATCGGATTTGTTGTCAAAAGCAGAACTTCCGTGGGAGGGAGAGATGGTGCCATCATCGTCAGAAAGTTCGGGGGTAATAGCAGCCATGGTAGAATCTTTTTTTCCCTGGGAAGTGCCATCTGTTGTCTGAACGGGGGCGGAGCCGGATGACTGGGAAGGACCTACTGGTTCTGCATTGGCAGCAGGAGTCTGATAAGGAACAGTTACTTCCTCCGGAGTTGGAGAAGACTGTACAGAACCTGCACTTTCTCTTTGGGAAGGTCCCTGGACAGAAGAATCATCAGTAGAAGATTCGCTGTCGGAACTTCCATCATCGGAAACAAAGCCGCTCTGGTCGGCGTCATCAGAAGTCTCATCACTAGAGGTAAATCCGGAAGTTTCACCGTCAGTGAAATCTTCAGTCTGGGCTGTTGCTGAACCGTTTTTTGCTGGATTAATACTTCTCTGGCTGTCCTTTCTGAAGAAAGTAAGGTAAAGAATGATAAGAATTAGTAAAGCAGCGACAATGCCAAGAAAAATCAGCAGATAAGAAGATGTTTGTTTCTTTCTATTATTTTTCATAAGTTCTCCTTTCGAATCGATGAAATATCTGGAAGAGACATTATGTTATGGCAATAAATCCAGATTTATTTTTCCGCAAAATATGCATCAATCCCATCAGCGATTCCAGATGCCATTGTGTCCTGAAAATCCGGATTGCTCATTTTCAGATCGTCAGATTCATTGGTCATAAATCCCATTTCCACAATAGTTACCGGAATGGTGCTCCAGTTGATTCCAGTCATATTGTCGGCATATGTTACGCCGCGGTTTTCAAATCCGGTTGCGTCACAGTAGGCATCCAGAATGCACTGGGAAAGGCTGTTGGAATCATCATAGAGCTGGGATACATAAGGATTGGAAGAGGAGGGGGAAATGGTAAGTGCACCGGCAGCAGAGGAAGACTCAGCACCATTGGCGTGGATGCGCACGTAAACATCAGCCCCCTGTCCGGCTACATATTCAGCTCGCTCTTTATTGCTGATGGCAGTATCATTATCAGTTCTGGTGAGAACTGTCTGATAGCCACGGTCTTCCAGAATCTGCTGCAGCTTCAAAGAAACATCCAGATTCAGCTGATATTCATGCAGACCTGAAAAAGTTCCCTGGGTTCCTGTTGAGGCTTTGGCTTTCATTTCTGTGGAACCTGGACCAAGAGGTTCAAGGTCACTCATATCCACATTTGGCCCCTGATGACCGGGATCAATACCAATTATATGTGACTGGACTACAGGCGGTCCCTGAAGCTCATCAGGGGTCTCTGCACAGACAGTGCACAGATTTATAAATCCTGTTCCGGAAAAAATCATGAGGCCAAATACAAAAATCCTGGAGAATCCACTGGATTTAGCCACTGTTTTTGGAAAACGCATATGTATGCTCCTGTTCGTAGTGAATTTTTTACTATTCAGCTGGCAGTATTTCATAAAGTGTGTACCGTGAAGGCACTGAACAGTTCTTTTTTTTCTTATTATAATAATGCGGAGACGTGAATGCAATGTAAAGTTGGGTTTTCACAACTGTTCTTGAAGAACACAAAAAATTGTTCACGCAATTTTGTACATCTGGTTTATGTATATCCCATCTGAATTCATTTACCGCAGTTTGATAATAAGATATGCGTGTCAAAAGGTCTTTTGACACGCATTTAATACCCGGATTGCTACGCAGCTACGCTGCTCCCGCAATCCTCCAAATATTCGAAATCCGCTGATTTACTGCGCAAATCGCTACTTTCTCATATTTGGCGTGTCCCAAGTTCAAAAGCCTTATCGTGCAAGCACGAACAGCTTTTTGACCTTTTGACACTGGTATCATAATAAAATACATTATAATAAGAAGAAACCTATTTATAATTCACCGTGATAAATTGTAAAAACCATGAAAAAATAAGGAAAAATTGCAGAAAAATACCTTGACAGAGATATGCAGACAGGATATAATCAAAAAGCGTGCGAAATAAGGCATTTTTTTCCGCGCTTACTAAGATAATAGCAACCGCAAGGAAACCCCATAGAACAATCTATGGAGAAATAAATCGGGAGGTGAAATGGAATGCCAACATTCAACCAGTTAGTAAGAAAAGGACGCCAGACAGCTGTTAAGAAATCTACAGCTCCGGCTCTGCAGAGAACTTATAACTCTTTAAGAAAGAAAGCAGTTGAGCAGTCTGCACCACAGAAACGTGGCGTTTGCACAGCTGTTAAAACAGCTACTCCTAAGAAGCCTAACTCAGCTCTTAGAAAAATCGCCAGAGTTCGTCTTTCCAACGGAATCGAAGTAACAAGCTACATCCCAGGAGAAGGTCACAACCTTCAGGAGCATAGCGTTGTTCTGATCCGTGGAGGAAGGGTTAAGGACTTACCTGGTACAAGATACCACATCATCAGAGGTACTCTTGATACCGCAGGTGTTGCTAACAGAAAACAGGCCCGTTCCAAATACGGCGCTAAGAGACCGAAAGTTAAAAAATAATCCATCCGTATTGCTGCGGAGACTATAGAGATTTGTACGGTATTCCATATACCCTGTCGGTTGCGGGTTAAATATAGGACCATTACCAGTGCGAACATGCAATAGTTTACTGCGTGAGTACCGATGAGATAATCAGGATGATTAAGGAGGGAAGTAACGTGCCACGTAAAGGACATACTCAGAAAAGAGACGTTCTGGCAGACCCGATGTACAACAATAAAGTTGTTACAAAGCTTATCAATAACATCATGTTAGATGGTAAGAAAGGTGTTGCACAGAAAATTGTTTACGGAGCATTCGCCAGAATGGAAGAAAAATCTGGCAAGCCAGCAATTGAAGTATTTGAAGAGGCAATGAACAACGTAATGCCTCAGCTTGAAGTTAAAGCAAGACGTATCGGTGGAGCTACTTATCAGGTTCCGATCGAGGTAAGAGCTGACAGACGTCAGGCTCTGGCTCTTCGCTGGATCACCATGTTCTCCCGCAAGAGAGGCGAGAAGACCATGGAAGAGAAACTGGCTAACGAGCTTATGGATGCAGCCAATAACACCGGAGCATCTGTAAAGAGGAAAGAAGACATGCATAAGATGGCTGAAGCAAATAAAGCATTTGCTCACTATCGCTTCTAATCAAGGAGGAAAATCCATTGGCTGGAAAAGAAGGTAGAGAATACCCGCTCGAGAGAACCAGAAACATTGGTATTATGGCTCATATCGATGCAGGTAAGACAACTCTTACAGAACGAATTCTGTACTATACAGGTGTCAACTACAAGATTGGTGATACTCATGAAGGTACTGCTACCATGGACTGGATGGAGCAGGAGCAGGAGCGTGGTATCACAATCACATCCGCTGCAACAACATGTCACTGGACACTGGAAGAGAACTGCAAACCGAAGCCAGGCGCTTTGGAGCATCGTATCAACATCATTGATACCCCAGGCCACGTAGACTTTACTGTTGAGGTTGAGCGTTCCCTTCGTGTACTGGATGGCGCTGTCGGCGTATTCTGTGCAAAGGGTGGTGTTGAGCCACAGTCTGAGAACGTTTGGCGTCAGGCTGATACCTACAATGTACCACGTATGGCATTCATCAATAAGATGGACATCCTTGGTGCAAACTTCTACGGCGCAGTAGAGCAGATCAAGACTCGTCTTGGTAAAAATGCAATCTGCCTGCAGCTGCCAATCGGAAAAGAAGATGATTTCAAGGGAATCATTGACTTATTCGAAATGAAAGCTTACATCTACAATGACGAGAAGGGCGATGATATTACTATCACCGATATCCCGGAAGACATGAAAGAGGATGCTGAGCTTTATCATACAGAACTGATCGAGAAAATCTGTGAGCTGGATGACGATCTCATGATGGAATATCTTGAGGGCGAAGAGCCAAGCACAGACAGACTGAAAGCAGCTCTGAGAAAAGGTACATGCGAGTGTACAGCTGTTCCGGTATGCTGCGGTTCTGCATATAGAAACAAAGGTGTTCAGAAACTTCTGGACGCTATCCTGGAGTACATGCCTGCTCCAACAGATATTCCACCAATTGATGGTGTTGACATGGATGGAAACCCGACCGTGAGACATTCTTCTGATGAAGAGCCGTTCTCCGCTCTGGCATTCAAGATCATGACAGACCCATTCGTTGGAAAACTTGCATATTTCCGTGTATATTCAGGAACAATGAATTCCGGATCCTATGTATATAACTCTACAAAGGGCAAAAAAGAGCGTGTTGGCCGTATCCTTCAGATGCATGCTAACAAGCGTATGGAGCTTGATAAGGTTTACTCCGGTGATATTGCTGCAGCTATCGGATTCAAATTCACCACAACTGGTGATACAATCTGTGATGAGCAGCATCCAGTAATCCTCGAGTCCATGGAGTTCCCGGAACCAGTTATCGAGCTGGCTATCGAGCCTAAGACAAAAGCAGGACAGGGCAAACTTGGTGAGGCTCTTGCAAAACTTGCAGAAGAGGATCCGACCTTCCGTGCACATACAGATCAGGAAACAGGACAGACCATTATCGCTGGTATGGGTGAGCTTCACCTTGAGATCATCGTTGACCGTCTTCTTCGTGAGTTCCACGTAGAGGCTAACGTAGGTGCTCCTCAGGTTGCTTACAAAGAGACAATCACCAAGGCTGTTGATGTAGACAGCAAGTATGCTAAACAGTCCGGTGGTCGTGGACAGTATGGTCACTGTAAAGTTAAATTCGAGCCTATGGATGCCAACGGCGAAGAACTGTACAAGTTCGAGTCTACTGTTGTCGGCGGTGCTATTCCGAAGGAATATATCCCGGCTGTAGGAGAAGGTATCGAAGAGGCTATGAAGGCTGGTATCCTTGGTGGATATCCGGTTGTTGGTGTACATGCAAATGTATACGATGGATCTTATCATGAAGTCGATTCTTCTGAGATGGCATTCCACATCGCAGGTTCCCTTGCATTCAAGGATGCTATGCAGAAGGCTTCCCCAATTCTTCTGGAGCCTATCATGAAGGTTGAGGTAACCACACCAGAGGATTACATGGGTGATGTTATCGGTGATATCAACTCCCGTCGTGGTCGTATCGAAGGTATGGATGATATCGGCGGCGGTAAGATGATCCGTGGATTTGTTCCGCTTTCCGAAATGTTCGGATATGCAACAGATCTTCGTTCCAGAACTCAGGGACGTGGTAACTACTCCATGTTCTTTGAGAAATATGAGCCAGTTCCAAAGAGTGTTCAGGAGAAAGTTCTGGCAAAGAAAGACTGATTTAACTACAGGCTGAATCAGGATTTCATATAAAACAATAAAAAGCTTGCAAATATCCTTGGTTTGCAATATAATCAAGGATAGCAAGTTTAAAATCGATATGGCGCTCTATTTTAATAGAGAATGAGCCAACTATTCAAGGAGGACATTTTAAAATGGCAAAGGCTAAGTTTGAGAGAACAAAACCGCATTGTAACATTGGTACCATCGGACACGTTGACCATGGTAAAACAACTTTAACTGCAGCTATCACAAAAGTACTTTCTGAGAGAGTTGCTGGTAACGTAGCTACAGATTTCGCTAACATTGATAAAGCTCCAGAGGAAAGAGAGCGTGGTATCACAATCTCTACAGCACACGTTGAGTATGAGACAGAGCATAGACACTATGCACACGTTGACTGCCCAGGCCATGCTGACTACGTTAAGAACATGATCACTGGTGCAGCTCAGATGGATGGTGCTATCCTTGTTGTTGCTGCTACAGATGGTGTTATGGCTCAGACAAAAGAGCACATCCTTCTTTCCCGTCAGGTAGGTGTTCCTTACATCGTTGTATTCATGAACAAATGTGATATGGTTGACGATGACGAGCTTCTTGAGCTGGTTGAGATGGAGATCCGTGAGCTTCTTTCCGAGTATGACTTCCCAGGAGATGATATCCCGGTAATCAGAGGATCTGCTCTTAAAGCTCTTGAGGATCCGAGCAGCGAGTGGGGCGATAAGATCATGGAGCTTATGGATGCAGTAGATAGCTACATTCCAGACCCACAGCGTGACACAGATAAACCATTCGTTATGCCTGTAGAGGACGTATTCTCCATCACAGGACGTGGAACAGTTGCTACTGGTAGAGTAGAGGCTGGTGTTCTTCACGTATCTGATGAGGTTGAGATCGTTGGTATCAAAGAAGAGACTCGTAAAGTTGTTGTAACTGGTATCGAGATGTTCCGTAAACTTCTTGATGAGGCTCAGGCTGGTGATAACATCGGTGCACTTCTTCGTGGTGTTCAGAGAAACGAGATCGAGCGTGGACAGGTTCTTGCTAAACCAGGAACAATCACATGCCATACAAAATTCACAGCTCAGGTTTACGTTCTGACTAAAGACGAGGGTGGCCGTCATACACCATTCTTCAACAACTATCGTCCACAGTTCTACTTCAGAACAACAGACGTTACAGGTGTTATCAACCTTCCAGAAGGAACAGAGATGTGCATGCCTGGAGATAACATCGAGATGACAATCGAACTGATCCACCCAATCGCTATGAGCCAGGGTCTTACTTTTGCTATCCGTGAAGGTGGACGTACTGTAGGATCAGGACGTGTTGCTACAATCATCGAGTAATACAATCTGAAAATAGATTTGTTATCGCAAGATAACTTGTGTCCAAACGTAAGATACCCCAGAAACCTTGTGTTTCTGGGGTTTTTCTGTACTCTAAGAAAAGAATTGTTTGTAAAATTATCAGATTAGAAACAGTGAAACGTTTATCAGAAAGATGAAATACGGATAAATTTAAAATTGAAAAATCAGTCTAGCGGTGCCAAAACGGTGCCAAAAAGAAACTCCTGCGAATATTTGCTATTCACAGGAGTAATTTTTTTACCAGCCTTTGATCTGTTTGATCTGTTCAGCACGTTCCGGATCACGATGATATTGCAGTTTCAGACGGATCGTTTCCACAACTTCCTGTCTGGCTTCATCATCAAGCTGATAGAACGATGTGAGCAGATTATCTACATCAGGCATACTGTTCTTACCGAAAAGATACATCAACGGGTACATAGAATTTTTTAAATAAGTCTTTACACGGCTTGCGTCTAATGCTCCGTTCAAACCGTCTGGAAGTGTAGGATAAATCTCTTCTTCCTTAATTGTGCCAGAAAATGGACTGGCAGAACATATCTCATTCACATCAATTTGTAATTCATTTGCAAGTCTTAAAGCAAAATCAAATCGAATATTGGAATCTTTTTGAATAATTGAATATAAGGTTGTGGCACTGATTCCGGTTGCCTTTGCAATTTTACGGACATTTGTGCCTTTTTCATCAAGATATTTCTTTAAATTTTTACCGTCACCCATAGAATCCTCCTTTTTCATATATTGCAAAATTACGAAAAACATAAATCTATAGAATATCATAGCACAGACCTGGAATAAAATAAAGAGAAAATAATATACGAAGTTCGTAAAAATATGTTTACGAAATATTGACAATGAAATAAATACATGATATTATCAATTTACGAAAATCGTACAGACATAGAAATACAGTAAACGTATTCTGTATCTGGAGAGGAAAGGAGGATGCAGTATGGCAAGCTACAATTATATGATGAGTGCTGATGAAGTGGCACAGGAATTAAACTGCTCAAAATCTTATGCTTATAAACTGGTGAAAGCTATGAATAAGGAACTGGCTGCACAGGGATATATTACGATGGCTGGAAGAATACCAAAGGCGTTTTGGGCAAAAAAGATGTATGGCTATGAAATAGCAGGAAATTAGGGAGGATTAATATGGCTTACAGAGAAAAAGACACAAAAAAATGGACAGCCCAGTGGTTTGAGACAAATGTTATGGGTGAGAAGAAAAAACGCAGAAAGCGTGGATTTGAAACAAAGCGAGAAGCATTGGAGTTTGAACGAAGTAAAAAGTTGAGCACTGAGCGAAGTATGGATATGAAACTGAGCGATTTTATTGAGATTTATTTTTCAGACAAACAGAATGACCTAAAAGATCGAACAATCAAAAATAAAAGATATATGATGCAACAGCATATCGTTCCATACTTTGGAAATCAGATGATGAGTGAGATCAAGGCTTCACAGATTATTCAGTGGCAGAATGAAATTCAGAAAAAAGGATATTCAGATTCTTATCTGAGAATGATTCAGAATCAGTTGACCAGTCTGTTTACACATGCAGCTAAAATATATGATTTGCCAGTTAATCCATGCAAGAAAGTGAAACGAATGGGAAATTCGGATTCGAGAAGTTTGAACTTCTGGACACTGGACGAGTACAAACAGTTTATACAGACAATGGAGCCGGGAACAAGATATTATCTTATATTTGAGATGCTGTTCTGGACTGGGTGCAGGATTGGGGAGCTGCTTGCGATTACAAAAGCTGATATCAATTTTGAAAAGAATCAGCTTAGTATCAATAAGACTTATTACCGAACAGGAATGCAGGATATTATCACAGAACCAAAAACAAAACAGTCATTTCGAACAATCGAAATTCCAGAATTTTTGAAAGAGGAAATTAAGGAATTTGTAGATGGTCACTACGGAATGCCGGATACAGAAAGATTGTTTCCAGTTGTTCAGGAAGCGGTACAGCATAAGATGAAACGGCAGATTGAACTGGCAGGAGTAAAGAAAATCCGAGTGCATGATCTCAGACACAGTCATGTGGCTTATCTCATTGAGAAAGGTGTAGAACCGTTACTGATCCGGGACAGATTGGGTCATAAAGATATTCGTATCACATTGAATACTTATGGACATCTTTATCCAAATCAGCAGAGGAAGATTGCAAATCTGCTGGATAATGAAAATGCAGTTACCGGATTGGGAGAAGAAAGAGATGAATGTTGAAAAGGCAAAAGAAAAAGCCCAGATAAATAATCTGAGCAAGTTCTCTGATAATCAGATTAACTGATATACCATCTTGGCAGATTCAGTATATCACGAATCGAGAAATACGACAATTCCCGAATATCTGTTCATCAGAGACTTGCCCGGAAGGGCAGGAGGAGATGATGGAATGAATATGAATGAAAAAAACAAAATTAAGAATTGCAGAATAGAACCAAAACTGAAACTGATCAATATGGATTCAGTAGAGGTGGAACAGGTAGAATGGCTGCTTTATCCGTTTATTCCTTATGGAAAAGTGACCATTATACAGGGAGATCCAGGAGAAGGAAAGACAACAATGGTACTTCAGATTATTGCAAAACTGACCAGAGGAGAGCCGATTCTTCCTGTTACTGATACAACAAAAGAAAAACGAAGTGATGAAGTCGGTAGTGAGAATGAAGATCTAGATGCCAAAGATAATATTCAGGAACAGTCTTCTATGTCACCTGTAAATGTGATTTATCAGACAGCGGAAGATGGTCTAGGAGATACTATCAAACCCAGATTACTTGCTGCAGGTGCAGATTGTTCGAGGGTGCTGGTGATTGATGACAGTGACCAGCCACTGACAATGGCAGATGCCAGATTAGAAGAAGCAATCGTGCAGACAAAAGCCAAAATGGTTGTTCTTGATCCGATTCAGGGATTCCTGGGAGCAGAGGTAGACATGCACAGGGCAAATGAGATCAGGCCATTGATGAAGCGTGTCGCAGTGCTGGCAGAAAAATATCATTGTGCAGTCATTTTAATCGGTCATATGAACAAAAACAGTAACGGCAAATCTTCTTATCGAGGACTTGGCTCCATTGATTTTCAGGCTGCTGCAAGAAGTGTCCTGATTGTCGGGCGAGTGAAAGATGAACCAGAAGTAAGAGTGGTATGTCATACGAAGAGTTCTCTTGCACCGGAAGGAACGTCCATTGCATTCAGACTGGATAAGAATAATGGCTTTGAATGGATTGGAGAATATGATATCAGTGCCGATGAACTTCTTAATGGAGACGGCAGAGGGCAGAAAAGTCGGAAAGCAAAAGAATTTCTCCTTGAAATACTGGCAAATGGAGGAATGACTCAAAAGAAAATTGCAGAAGAAGCCGAAACCAGAGGAATAAAAAGTAAAACGTTATGGAATGCCAAACGGGAACTTGAAATTGATTCTGTAAAACGTGGAAAGCAATGGTATTGGATGCTGCCAGAATAAAAATGGAAGATGGCAAGATTACCATTTCTTAAGAAGAGGGAATCTTGCCACCTTGAAAGGAGAACAGATGCAAAATAAAAATGTACAGATTCCATACGAGTTATTTTTTCAACTCCTGCAATATTTTTTGATGGATAACTACGATGGCGAAGAAATAATCCGGTTGGGATTGGAGAAAAAACTGGATGCAATGGTGAATCGTGAAGTGTATAGCAAATCCAAAACAGCACCAACGGAAGAAGAAAGGGAAAAGTTCCGGCAGGAATATCTGGACAGACGGGGAATACCGGAGAACTTTCGATGGTAAAGGTTCTTTCTGACTACTTTATTACAGGAGCGTGTCACGCACCTGTAGATAGCAGACAAGTAGAAAGCTGGTAAGATGTAGCCGGGAGTTTGTTGGTGGAGAAGAGAATTTTCAAAAGGGAGCCCTGATTCAGGGCGTCCCTGCGGAAACGCTAAATGAAAGGAGAATGGCATAATGCGAGAAGGAAGATTAGGATATAACAGTTATAACAAAAGATATGGATTATTATCATCAGATCTATGGATTGATACAGGATTTCACTGTGGAGAATGCCTGGAAGTGTTGCTTGATGATGAATGGGTTCAGACTAGAATGGAAATGAATCCTGCAAGAGAATGGTATCTTGTAGGAACACCGTATTGTGGTGATCTGGAATATATCCGGGCAAGGATACCGGGATAATTCAGCCATACAAGTAACGCAGGAGTGAACCGACCAACGGGAGGAATAGCCCCCGGCAGGGCGCAAGGGTACTTTTGATGGACGGTACGGCTGTCGAAAGTGCTTTTGCGTTACTTTTGACAAAAGTAACAAAACCGCCGTATCCGGCGAAAGTTTCTTAATATCGCTATTACTGGCGTGAATAAAAATTATGTGCCATATCTAGCACTTGATTAGAAAAGAGGTGAGAAACATTATGATAAAACGAACAATTAGCGGTATGATTGGGAAAGGTTCTCTGGCTCATAACAGGAGAGAGTTTTTCGCAGAGAATGTAGACCCAGACAGAGTACAATTAAATATTTGTTACCAGAATGAAAATCTGAAAGAAGTTTACAAAGAGTTATTTGATGATGCTGTGGAGAGATACAATACCGGGAAAAGAAAAGACCGGAAGATTACAAATTACTATGAAAAAATCCGGCAGGGAAAACAGGAAAAGTTGTTCCATGAAGTGATTTTCCAGATTGGAAACCGAGAAGATATGGCTGTTGGAACAGAAGCAGGAAATCTGGCTGTAAACGTACTGGATGAGTATGTAAAAGATTTCCAGAAACGGAATCTGACACTTCGGGTATTTAGTTGCTATTTGCATCAGGATGAGGCTACTCCACATCTTCATATTGACTTTATTCCTTATGTGACGGGCTGGAAAGGAAAAGGAATGGATACCAGAGTTTCGCTGAAACAGGCATTAAAAGGTCTTGGATTTCAAGGTGGAAATAAGCATGATACGGAGCTGAATCAGTGGATAAATCATGAAAAAGAAGTACTGGCAGAGATTGCAAGGCAGTATGGAATTGAATGGGAACAGAAAGGTACTCATGAGGAACATCTGGATGTCTATAACTTCAAGAAAAAAGAACGGAAAAAGGAAGTACAGGAATTGGAGCAGGAAAAAGAGCATCTAACTGCTGAAAAAGAAGAATTAACAGCACAAATTGCAGAATCCAGAGCAGATATCCAGAATTTAAAAGACGATAAGGAACAGGCAATCAAGGCGAAGCAAGAAGCAGAACAAAAGGCAGGGAGCGCAGAAAAAGAACTAAAAAGCCTGGAAGATCGCAGAGAACAGCTACAACCGATTATGGATAGTGTGAGCAAAGAAATCAAAGAATATGGAACAGTTAAAATGTTACTGCCGGAGGCGGGCACGCTAGAACGGGCAGTAACCTATCGAGACAAAAAAATTAAACCACTGTTTCTTCAAATAAAGAATAAGGTTGCTGTAATGGCGGCTCAGGTTAAAGAACTCACGAAAGAGGTGGAAGGGTGGAAGAAAAAATATCAAAAGGTGAAACAGAAATATAATGCTATTCAGAGAGAACTGGATGATATACGTAAAGACAATCAGAAATTGTCAGAAGAAAAAGATATATTACAAGGTGTTTCTGATAGGTATGATCGTGTTGTGCGTGTTCTTGGAATAGAAACTGTAGATACAGCAGTACAGCAGGATATTCAAAACGAGAAAGTCCTGGAAGAAAAGCGACGGATGGAGCAAATGCCGAAGGGAAATATTCATAAAAGATTGGCATGGGGAATGAAAAAAAGCGAGATGGAGAATCAGCAGCGTAAGAAAACTAAATCAAAAAACAGAGAAATGGAGAGATAAGATTATGGAAACACACATTTATGATGAAAAGAACGGATTAAGCTATACTTTGCATGGAGATTATTATTTGCCGAATTTGGTATTGAATGAAGAAAAACCGATATATGGGAAATATGGAATGCTGCGAAAACAGTTTCTGAAGGAACACAGATTAGCAAAATATCAATATTTGTTGTTGACTGGAAAGCTGACGGAACACCTGAATCAGATTGATCAGGAGAGCAGAGAACAGGTGGAAATGCTTATGGAACAGATGGCAGAAAAACAGGGTGTAACTGAAGAATTAAAGGTACAGAACCAGACGAAGTGGGTTAGGCTGATGAATAATATAAAAGCCAGTGCAGAAGAAATGGTGTTGAGAGAAATACTTTATATATAAGTATTGGTTGTAAAGGACTGAACAGGAAAAGTATAATACTATCCGGCTTATTAAGATTTATTTCACATCTCTTGATTTTTATTACGGTTACTGATATAGTTATTACAGTAACCGTAATAAAGAGGGGATGCTATGAGGGATAATGTGAAAAGTGGTGCACTCACAGAAGTGACATTCTATATTTTGCTTTCACTCTATTCACCTAAACACGGATATGCTGTCATGCAGTTCATTGAAGAAAAAACAGGTGGGCGGCTTTCATTGGGAGCAGGCACTTTATATGGTGCATTAAATTCAATGCAGGAAAAGGGATGGATTGAGCTTTTCGGAGATAGTGAAGGTAGAAAAAAAGAGTATCTTATCACTGTAAAAGGAAAGGAGATAGCTGAAAAAGAACTTATCAGACTTCGTGAACTTGTAGGTATTGCAAGCGGAATTGTAGGAGGTACATTATGAGCAAAAAGTGTTATCGTTTTTTTGGCGGGCTATTGACGGTACAGAAAAACTGGCTGAATAAGATGGCTGAAAAAGGTTATCGCCTTATTCGAACGGGAAAATTACTCTATGAATTTGAAAAATGTAAGCCAGGTCAAGTTCAATATTGCGTGGAGTTTATAGGACAAAAATCAAAAGCTAATGCTGAAGATTACCATGATTTCTTGGAAGAAATGGGATATTCCGTATTCTATAAAAATATCAATCTTAATTATTCTGTTGGTAAAGTTCGCTGGCGTCCGTGGGCTGAAATTGGCGGTCGTATTGCAACAAACACTACAACATTTAACAGGGAATTGCTGATTGTAGAAAAAGAAAATGATGGAAAACCTTTTGAACTTCATACGTCCTATGAAGATAGGGCAAATTATTACAGTAATTTGCGAAATCCCTGGCTTTTATTAATGCTTATGCTCGTGGCATTTGCTACCGTAAATCGGTCTGTTATTTTAGGCATAGTTGCTGTGATTTTTCTAATCCCTGTCATTATATACCAGTTGCAAATTATGAAAAATAGGCATGAAGCGAAGATGAAGGAGTGGTGATTCAGGATAACAAGGTTGGTTTAGCTGATGCAATGTAATGCACTGTCGTTTGAGGGTTAGTAGCCCGTTCTTAAATTTGTGGGCAGTTTGTTGCTGATGATATAAATATTAGAGAAAATTAATTGAAAGTTAAAAAAAGAAAGTAATAAGTAAACAAAGGCTCAATTGTAAACATGTATTGGGAACGCTATAATGGAAATAAGGACAGGAGGTGCGAACAATGCGTATTGGTGAGCAGATAAAAAACTATCGAAAAACTGAGGGATTAACACAAGAACAGGTGGCAAATTATCTGGGTGTTTCTACTCCTGCGGTAAATAAATGGGAAAAGGGAAATACATATCCGGATATCTCATTACTTCCAGCTTTGGCACGATTATTGAAAATTGATATGAATGAATTGTTTTCGTTTCGTGAAGAATTGACCGAAAAAGAGATTGGACAATTTGTGAATGAACTTTCGGAAGTTTCATTGGACAGCTTTACAGAGGCTTTCGAGATGGCATCTCGTAAAATACAGGAGTATCCTCATTGCGACTTATTAATATATACGATCGCAACCGTTCTGAACGGATCTTTGACTTTGTCAGATCTTAATGGCGAAGAACGAATGGAATATAATACAGCTATTATTGAGTGGCTGGAACGAACAGCAGACAGTCAGGATGAAAGAGTGAGAAATTCAAGCGTTTTTATACTTGCAACAAAATATGTCCAAATGGAGAAATATGAAGAAGCAAATGCCCTTTTGAAAAAAATTCCTGATACTGTAATTGATGCAACGATTATGAAAACAAGTGTATTAGCACATCAGGAAGGAACAGACACTGCTGCGTTATTCCTGGAAGGGAAACTGCTACAGGCAGTTGTCAATATTCAAAGCTACTTGTATAAGTTAATTGAAATGGAAGAAGAAACAGGAAATCATGATAAAGCAGAGAGAATTGCTGAGATTACAGATCACATGATATCGTTGTTTGGACTATGGAATTACGGCAACACAGTGCCATATCTGCTGATTGCTGGATATCGAAAAGATGTAGAAAAATGTGTTCAGTTAATTAAGCAATTATTAAGTGAATCACAGAAGCCTTGGAATATGACACAATCCCCTTTGTATTACAGGTATGAAGATACTGCACAGGGAAAAGCCTTTTCGGGAGTTGGAAAAAATTTTGTTCGTGAATTGTATTCGGAAATTGAAAATAAGAAAGAGTATGAATTCTTGAGAGGGAATAAGGAACTCGAATTAATTTTTGAGGAACACTTGAAATAGGTTGTAAAAATGTATGGAAATAGATATAGTTGAGAAAGAAGAAAATTTTTGACATTTCCACGGATGCGTGCTAATATGATTATAGAAAAAGAGTGCTACCGATAGACGGTTAGTCCGTTTTACTATTTAGAATATCATCAAAGATAACCGCTTAGTTTACCAGACCAGGGCGGTTATTTTTGTGGTTTATGATTATCTTTGCCTAATGTATATCCGATACTAAAGCAGGTTAAGCCGAAGCTCACTACTGCTATGAAGTCAATAATACTCATTGGCTTAGCCCTCCTTTCCAATGGATTCCTTTACAGGTTTCTATGTAATCAGAGGGTCACAGTCCCTCTGGAGAAGGACTAACCGCCTACCGTTATGGTAGCACCCATGTTTCGATTATAACAGTTAAAAATTACCGGTGCAATATAAAGTTGGTAGAGAAGTATCTAGTATCTACAGAAGAAAATCGGTTTGAGTATTCTCCGGTGCCAAAACGGTGCCAAGAAATCAGGCAAATCAAAATAGGTGGTGCAATTCAGCCGTTTTTCACTGTATTTTGGAGAGAAAACCATAAAAAATATGAGGTAAAACGGGATTAAAGTATCGTGAAGGTGGACGTACTGTTGGATCAGGACGTGTTGCTACAGTTATCGAGTAATCACTGACTACAGATAATTATATAAATTTGGTATCGTAAGATACCGTGTGTCCAAACGTAAGATACCCCGGAACCGTAAGGTTTCCGGGGTTTTTCTGTATTCTAAGAAAAGAATTGTTCGTAAATTTATCAGATTAGAAATAGCGAAACATTTATCAGTAAGATGAAATACGGATAGATTTAAAATTGAAAAAAAGATCGCTTTTTCTGTTTTGTGTATATTGAAATAGTATTTTAAAATAAATTATGGTAGAATAAAGTAAAGACAAATCGAGAGCTTTTGGATAAAATTTTGCAAATTATCGAGGAAGTTGCTATGAAAAAATGTAGATATTGTGGCAAAGAATTAGATAGTAATTTGGAATTTTGTAGCAGTGAGTGCGAAAACAGCTATAGAAAGATAATTGAAAAAGATAGACATAAAATTAAGTATTTTATTTCGGGCATTATTTTAGGGTTTTTAGCTATGTTTTATGGTGTTGTGTCAAGCCGCAACTGCATGATTGGAAGTGGAATTATAGTAATGGGGGTCACTGTTGTTTTGCTTCCATTTACTACTCCAGAAACAACTGCTTTATTTGGAAATAAAAAGGCGAGATTTATCGGAAGAATATTAGGTATGATACTTATAGCGGTTGGAATATGGATAGGGTTTATTTGATGACAGCTTCAGTTTTTGGAGCAAGTTAATCAGAAGTTGAGAGGAGGTCTCTGTAATGTTTATATTTTTATCCGTGTGTTCACTTTTAGTATCGTTATCTATGATTATATTGGGATATATGTGGAAAGGTAAGCCTCCTAAAGATCGGCAGGGGAGTTCGGGATATCGAACTACTATGTCAAGGATGAATGATGAAACATGGAGATATGCACACAGGTGTTGGGGCTGGATAAACTTTGTTTTAGGAATCATCCTGGTGATACTATCGATTTTTATTTTGATTTTAACGAAAGATGATACAAACTTTGAAATGATTTCTGTTTATTTGGTGTTTTTACAATTAGGAATTATGGTGCTTACAATTATTCCGACAGAATTTTTGCTGCATAAACATTTTACAAAGCAAGGAATGAAAAAATAGCTAACTTCCGATTGGCGGAAAAGAAAGCGGTATTTGGAGGAGTTTCTTATTTATGAAAAAAGGAATAAACAAACCAATCTTATTTTATATTGCATCAGTTCTGTTTTTCATAGCGTCAGCTATTGGCTTTACGAGTGGAAATGAAAATTCTATGGCTATAGTATGGTTATGTCTTGGTTCCTCATTTCTTTGTCTAGGTTCGACGCATAAGAAAAAGGAAAACAATACAGATGATAAATAATTTCATGCTTGTATTGCTGGAAAATCGGGATTCATCGAGTCCTTTTGTGATTTGCAACTGCTGGTTGACAGATTTACAGCCTGAAATGGTGGAATGCAAACAGCAAAACTGTTATATTTAGCTCATAAAATCTGCAAAAGGAGAAAAAAATGATTTTAGCTGATAAGATTACAGAGGAAAGAAAAAAGAATGGATGGTCACAGGAAGAACTAGCCAATCAGTTGGGCGTATCCAGACAGGCAGTATCTAAGTGGGAAAGTGCAGGAGCTGTTCCGGATTTGCAAAGAATTTTACAGATGTCGGAGCTTTTTGGTGTCAGTACAGATTATCTATTAAAAGATGAAATGAAAGCAGAAAATATCACCTATCACGAAAGTACTGAAAGCTATGCAGAACCATTGAAAAAAGTAACTATGGAGAATGCAAATGAATTTCTTGACATGAAAAGAAATGGATCCAAAGTAGTGGCAAATGCAACAAGTATGTGTATCTCAAGTCCAATATTACTGATTGTTCTTGAGACAATGGCAGAAGATGGCGTATTTCATGTTTCAGAATCTCTGGCAACAGTATTTGGATGTGTTTTTTTGCTTGGAATGGTTGCAGCAGCCGTCTTTTTGTTTATTACATATGGAATGCGTGAATCTCATATGGAACATTTTGAAAAAGAATGCTTTGAAACAGAGTATGGTGTATCTGGAATGGTACGAGAAAAAAAAGATTTCTATGAACCGATTTTTATCAGAGGAACAGCTGTTGGGGTAGTGCTTTGTATACTGGCAGTGATTCCGACAATTATTGCCGAAGCCATGGAAGCGTCTGACTATTACTGTGGCCTTTCCGTTGGATTGCTGCTATTCATACTTGCAATAGGAGTAAATCTGTTGATTCGTGTTGGGATGGTAAAAAGCAGTTACGATACCCTTCTTCAGGAAGGCGAATATACAAAAGAAGAAAAACTGTTTAAGAAAAAGACGGACACGTTTTCTGGTGTATATTGGTGCTTGACTACAGCGATTTACCTTGCATGGAGCTTCTGGACGATGAGCTGGGATATTACATGGATTGTATGGCCGGTTGCAGGTGTTTTATTTGCAGCATTGCTTGGTGTGGTGAAAATGGTGTTAAAGAATGGCAGTGAAACTCAGCACTATATTTAAAATGGAATTAAGTTTATTTTCCGCATATTATACTCATCCAGAAATTCCAGTTCGCGTTGGTGGCTATTTCTAATAGAAAAAGAACTTTTTGACATTTACACAGCTGCGTGATAATATGATTATAGAAAAAGAGTGCTACCGATAGACGGTTAGTCCGATATATGATGTGACAAAAATTGCCGCCTAGTTTACCAGACCGGGGTGGCTATTTTTGTGGCTTATTATTATCCTTGCCAAAGATATATCCAAGACCAAAGCAGGTTAAGCTGAAGCAGTAATGCTATTTCAGGAAATTCAGGCGGTTACCATATGATATGGATTGCGGGAATGTATTGTATGGAATGCTCCGTGGATATTATAGTTGGGAACTTTTGCCCCTAACATTATAAAAATTGATTATGGAGGTAAATACCAAGATGAAACTTGATGAATTTACAGGAATGATGACAGGACATTTTGATAACAAAGAGCAGTTTGATAAGATGCAGGCGGAAGGGAAAACATATCCATATGCCGAGCATGTAAATACAATCTGCAATGACAAAATAAAAAATCTTCCGGAGGATTTCAATGGCAGATTTGTTGTTGAAGAAAGCTACTATGAAACGAATGGAAAACGTCATGCATCACCACATCTTTTTCTTATTACAGAAACAGAACAGGGAATTTTACTTTCCTCTTATGAAATTCCAGAAGGAGAAGATAAGAAGATATTTTCATACGCATCCATGAAGAAGGTTGATTACGCGGAACTGAAAAAATCCGAAAAATTCACTCCTGCACTTTACCATGAAAAGGACGGAATCTGGGAAGGTGGCAGTATAAGCCAGTTCTCGCCGGTAATGATATTTAAACTTTGGGAAAAATTTTCCGATCGTTGTCTGGAAGTATCTGAAAGTATGGAAGTTAACGGGAAGAGAACTTTTGGATATGATGAACCAATCATTTATAAAAGGGTATAATCAAAGAGCGGCAGATTACAGAAAGCCTTTTTCAAACACGCTCTAATACAGAAATTAGCTCAATGGAGAGTAATGATATGGATAAAACAGATGAAGGTTTACTTGGAAATGAGAAAATCGAGGATGCAATCGCGGCACTTCAGCAGCAGCCAACGCAAGAATTGCTGGCTCATGCACTGACCGTGGTACGAAGACGCATGCGTGAAAACGGTCAGGTAATCATCGCCGTAGAGCCAAACGGGGCAGCTGGTCAGATGAAATTACAGGCAGTAAAAACCTCCGACGGAAAGAACTGGTGGGCGGTTTTTACCAGCTTCGACGAAGAATTGAAAGGCGGCAAAAGTGTTATGTCAACCTTTATGACAGACATTGGAAAATTACTTGAGACAGCGCTGTCCGAGGAAGAAATCAGCGGCGTGATTATCAATCCCTGGAACCGGACATTGATGCTGGACAAGACATTGATTCGGATCGTGCTTGGAGATGTGATACAGTAAGTTACTGAAAAAGAGAAGAGGAACTGCACCTCCTGAGAGACGGCAAAGACCATATTGCAGGAATGATTTTTCAAACACGCTTTAGTGTGTACAGAATAGGTTTGTGTGAAAAATGCCAGGTAAGAAAATAAAAACGTTTCTTCTGTCCATTGGATAGAGCAGAGCGTGGAAATTCTGCCTGGCAATTTTTTTATTGTTAAAATTATTGACAAACGATAATTTTAAGCTATAATTAAATCATAAATTATCGTTTCTCAATAATTCTTATAAACCAGTTAGAGAAATCTATAGTAAAGGATTAAATAGTTTAATCCAGCACGATAGCGGATTTTCTCGATATCGGCAAAAGGAGGTTCCCCATGAAAGAAAGACATTTATTTACCCTCTTATCTGTGGAAGCGGCCGCCTGCGTCCTGTTCTGTATTTTACAGCGCAGCTTATCCGGTCTGTTTTCCACCTTGATCGCATTCCCTTTTGAGCAGATCGGAGCTGGCCTGCGGGTTCTGTCGCTGTCTGGGGCTGTAGGAAATGTGGTCGCAATCATCTTATACATGCTGTTGGGACTTATCCCTGCTGGAATTTGGGGATTCCTGCACTGGCGCAAGAAATCAGAACCCCTGGATATCATGCTTCTGGTTATCAGCGCTCTTCTTTTTGTAACCCTATACTACATGATCAATCCGGGACTTTTGTCCACCGGAGTGCCAGGCACCGGGAAATGGTCCCTGGGAAGTACCTTCTATTCCGTCCTTCTGGGTTACCTGCTTATCCGTATTTTGCTTCATTATAAAAATGCAGGAACGGAGAAACTGCAAAAGGGGCTTTGGTTCCTTCTTGGCACTGTGAGCGTGGTATTGATGTATGGCATCTTTGGACAGGAGCTGGGAGGGCTGCTTCAGAATCTGGAAACGGTACAGAAGGGAAATACAGGCATAGAGCTAAGCGACGGTTTTATTACTTTTTCCAACCTTACCCCTACTTATGTTTTCCTGTTCCTCAACTTTGCAGTCCGTATTCTGCCATATGTACTGAATATTATAGTTGTTTTCCTGGCGAGAAGGCTTCTGGCTGCAATGAAGGAAGACCTGTATCAGGAAGAGAGTGTAAAACTGGCGGAAAAACTTTCCCACTTTTGCGTGTGGACCTTAGCATCCACTATTGGGCTGGGTGCGGTATTTAACCTACTACAATTGTTTTTCCAGAGCAGCCTTTATCAGATTGAGTATGTGGTGGCGGTCCCGGTATTTTCCCTGGCCTTTGTGCTGGCAGTGCTGTTGTTTGCAAAGTATATAAGGGAAATGCAGAGGCTGAAAGAGGATAATGACCTGTTTATTTAAGCGTATGGAGATATATAAATGATAGCCGGACTGCAAGTGTCTTGATTCGTTATATAGGAAGAAGCAAGGGTATTCAGGTAACGACTCTTAATTTAATATCATTGACTATTTAATATGGAGCAATTTGCAATAATGAAAGGAAATGATTTATGGCAATAAAAGTATGCCTTGAAGACGTATTGAAAGAGCGGGGAATGACGTCCAAGGAATTGTGCAGCCTGGTAAACATCACAGAAGCCAACCTGTCCGTCCTCAGAAGCGGAAAGGCCAAGGGCGTGCGGTTCCACACCATTAACCGGATCTGTTATTTCCTGCAATGCGATGTTGGCGATATCTTAAAATTTGATGGAAATCTGGAGGAGGACGAAAATGAAGATTAGGAAATCAAAATATCACCAAAAATCGGTTAAGGTGGTCCATTGCGGTGCTCTCATCTGGAGAAAATTTTCCACAAATTGTGACGCACATCTTGCAGAAAGATTTTTGAAGGGACGGGAGAACAATCATCTGTTAAAAAGTTTGTTCAAATTATCGGTTATTTTCATGGCCTTTACAGCCAGCGGCTGTACTCTTGCAGTCCCAGAAGCCGGCACAGATGGAAACGGTGACCGCCTGATCGGCGCCTTTATCACCTCCGAATATCTGGACCTATATGATATGGAAGGCTATCTGAACGACCATGCCGCCTCCCTTATGAACAACAGCAGTATCACCATAGGAAATGACAGCCGTTATGAGGGGAAACTTGTGGCAACTGTGGATAAAGAAGGTGCCCAGTCTTCTTCTGAGTGGAAAATTTCCTTTGGAGACATAAAAGGAGAATACATTTTAATGCCAGTGACCGAAGATGAGGATGGAAATACATCTGTAGGAAATCTTTGCTCCGACGGAGTAGGAGATCCGTATTTGAACTACAACGTTACCGATGATGGAGAAACACAGGAAATCAGCGCCACTGTTTACCAGGTCTCTGGCAAGTCAGAACACACCCAGTATGTAAATCCGGTTTTCCAGAAAGAAAACGGGGAAATTTATGCCATGGCTGGAAACGGCTATTCCAACGGTGTGGGAGGCTCAGAAGGAAACACTATGGCAGCTACCCTTTCCGGTGAAACTACTACAGTGGAAAATGGAAAGACTAAGACAGAAGGCTGTAAAGTGACGGTTCAGTTTGCCACTATGTACAAGCCAGTGCGGACCATCATTTACCAGATGAATGAGGCGAATCAGGTATTGAAACAGACTGCCTATAAGCCATCTGAGGTGCCGGATAGCTTGAGGGTAGAAGCAGACACTGCCTATATTCTGGCGGAAATTAGAAAGGAAGATACTTCAGGCAAAATGGTGACAACCAGGACAATCCTGAATTTGAATTCGTCAGAGGATGAGGAAACGCAGTACCTGGAGACTTGGTATCCCCTGGATAATGGGCTGATCAGCAAAAAAGATGTAGAGATTGAATATTGAATAAAAATGCCAGGAAAATTAACCTGGCATTTTTTGCGTAATAGGAAATTTCGTTGGAATTTATTATTTATTTTTTACTCGTTTTTCCTCGAAAAAAGCAGAATTTGTACAAAATAAATACATAATTCATACAAAACCAATTCCAAACAATAAAAAGCAATAAAGAATAATAAAAAAACAATTGACAACACTACAACACTTTGCTATACTAAAATTACCAAAAAGAGGTGGGCAAAGAGAACATTTTTTATTTATGCAAAGGCGCATGAAACTACATCGTGACTAAGTTGCTAAATAGAAAATGTTTTTTTGCTATAAAGGCATCGACACCAGAATTTTATAAAATATTTTCTAAAAAATGTCCTGCTTTTATAAGAAAACACCTGCGGCAGCAGGCGCTTCCGCTTTCCGAAAAGGCTTACTACCGTACCGGCATTAAGGACGGATAAGAAAGGAGAAAAAACTATGAAAATGATGAAAGCAGCAGTAGCACTTGGAATGGCACTTACCATGACTGTTACAGGTGCATCAGCAGTATTTGCAGAGGGAGAGACACTCAGCGTTGCTACTGATTTCGAGATCAAGACTCTGGTACCGTGGGCTGCATCCGAGGAGAATGCATTCCTGGTACTGAACCAGGCAGAAGAGGGACTGTTCCGTATGGACGAGAACAACCAGCCTCAGCCAGCTCTTTGCGATACTTATGAGGTATCCGATGACAAGCTTACATACACCTTCCACTTAAGAGACGGAATCCAGTGGAGTAATGGTGAGCCTGTAACAGCAGCAGATTTCGTATATGCATGGCTGAAACAGATGAGCGCAGACGCAACAAACGGCTACAGCTTCATTATGACAGACTACATCGTAAATGGTCAGGAGTATAATGAGGGAAGCGTTGAGGCTTCTGAGGTAGGCGTTAAGGCTGTTGACGATCAGACACTGGAAGTTCAGCTGAAGAGCCCGACACCATACTTCCTGAACCTTACTACAATGGATATGTTCTTCCCGGTTAACGAAGCATTCTGTGAAGAGCAGGGCACAAACTTCGCTCTTTCCCCAGACAGCATGCTCTACTGCGGACCGTACGTGATCACAGATTATGATCCGGCTGTAGGCGTTACTTTCGCTAAGAACGACAATTACTGGGATAAAGACAACGTAGCAATCGAAGATGCACAGGTTCGTGTAATCAAAGATGCTGCAGCTGCATTAAGCGCATATCAGGCTGGCGAGCTTTCCCAGGTTAAACTTGATTCTGCAAACGTAGTAGCATACAAGGATGATCCGGAATTCTCCCAGGAGATCGACTTCCGTACAAGCTATGTACAGTTCAACCTTACAGATGACGTAATGAGCAATGTAAATATGAGAAAAGCTATTTCTCTTGCTATGAACAGAAGCGCTCTTACAGATAACATTCTTGCTGATGGTTCTGCACCAGGATTTGGTCTTGTAGCAGACGGCATGAGCGGTGATGGAGAGAAGACATTCCGTGAGCTGAACGGAGATGTTTCCCCATATGATCCGGAGCAGGCAAAAGAGTACTACGACAAAGCAGTTGAGGAGCTTGGAAGCGCACCTTCAGAGGTTACTCTTCTTGTAGCTGATGACTCTGTATCCAAATCCGTTGCAACATTTATCCAGAGTGAGCTTGTTACAACACTTGGTCTGAACGTAGTAATCGATACCAAGACTGTACAGGGACGTGGAGAGCTGATGGATGCCAACAACTATCAGTTTGCTGTAACAGCATGGGGTGCTGACTATGATGACGCTATGACATACCTTGATCTGTGGACAAACGGAACTCCATACCGTGGAAACTACAACGATGCAGATTACAATGCACTGATTTCTGATGCCAAGACTCAGACAGACGATGCAGCTCGTCTTGATGACATGCTGAAAGCTGAGAAGAAGCTGGTTGAGGAAGACGCAGTTGTTGCTCCTGTATACCACAGAGGTTCCGCTGTTCTGACAAAATCCAATGTCAAGAACCTGATCAGCCATCCGATCGGTGTTCCGCTTGAGTTCAAGTACGCTTCCTTCGAATAATCTCTTATTCAGGTGATTGTTGGATATAAACTGGCAGCGAAACAGATCTCAGAGGTTTGCTTCAAATTCAAGTAATATTCCTTAAGGAATAAGTAACGGACCGTATACAGCAGTGGCTTACACAGCCGGTATACGGTCTGTTTTTCACAGAAAGAAAAGGAGTACTGTTCACTACGTGCACAGTAACAGAAAAGGTGATGTCATGCTGAAATATGTATTAAAGCGATTGGGGTACATTCTGGTTACCTTGTGGGTAATTGTAACCTGTACCTTTTTCATGATGAAAAATCTTCCAGGTACACCTTTTGATGCTGAGCGTTTTAGTATTATGACACCTCAGCAGCAGGAACGTGTGCTGGAAATGTATGGATTAAATGATTCTCTTCCAATGCAGTATGTGAAATATATTAAGAACATGCTGAAAGGAGACCTGGGTACTTCCTTTACTTATGTAAATCAGGACGTTTCCAAGGTTATCACAGGTCGTCTCGGACCATCTGCGCTGATTGGTATCCAGGCAGTACTGATCGGACTTGCAATCGGATTAATTTTAGGAATCCTGGCTGCCTGGAAGCACAATAGCGGAATTGATTACTTTACTATGATATTGGCAGTGCTTGGAGTCTCGGTGCCGAACTTTGTCGCCGCAGCCCTTCTTCAGTATTACATAGGTCTGAAATGGGGCGCTCTCCCGGTTGGATTCTGGACTGGCTGGAATTGTTCCGTATTGCCGTCCATTGCGCTTTCGTTCAGTGCAACAGCTATGGTTGCCCGTTTTATGCGTACCGAAATGCTGGATGTACTGGATCAGGATTACATCGTAACTGCAAGAGCCAAGGGGCTGAGCCAGATGAAAGTCCTTATGCGTCATGCAGTCCGCAACTCCATTCTTCCAGTTGTAACTATTTTAGGACCAATCGTAGTAAACCTTATGACAGGATCTCTTGCTGTAGAGAACATCTTCAGTATTCCTGGTATCGGAAGCCTTTTCGTAGACTGTATCAAGGCCAATGATTATCCGGTGATCATGGGTATTACTATTTTCTATGCCGCATTCTATATGCTGATTGTACTGCTTGTTGACCTGGCTTATTCTCTTATTGATCCGAGAATTCGTCTTGCCAAAGGAAAGGAGAGCTGATCGTGGACAAATCAAAAATTGACCGCAGCATGTATCAGAAAGCGAAAGTAGAAGCCTCTGAAAAAGAGCACATCGCAGCTCCTGCTTCCACTATGCTGGCTGACGCATGGATCCGTCTGAAAAAAAACAAGGCAGCAGTTGTAGCATTATTTATTTTGATCGGAATTATCCTGCTTGCCATTTTTGCACCGATCTTCAGTAAATATTCATTTAGAGACACTGATTATAACAATGTATATGGACTTCCAAGTGCAGCACACATTTTTGGTGCTGACCAGTTTGGACGTGACCTGTGGGTACGTACCTGGATGGGAACCCGAATTTCCCTTATGATCGCACTGGTAGCTGCAATCCTGGATCTGGTTGTAGGTGTTCTTTACGGTGCTGTTTCCGCTCTTTTCGGGGGAAAGGTAGACGCTGTTATGCAGCGTATTATTGAGGTACTGGTTGGAATCCCAAGCCTTATCATTGTAATCCTTTTCCTGATGGCATTCCCGGCTGGTGTAGGAACTATTATCGCTGCACTTTCCATTACCGGATGGGTAAACATGGCCAGACTGGTTCGTGCCGAGATCCTGAAACTGAAGAATCAGGAATTCGTACTTGCTTCTCAGGTTCTTGGAACCAGCAAATTCAACATTATTATGAAGGATCTGATCCCGAACACAGTCAGCGTTATCGTAATCAACGTGATGTTCACAATCCCAAGCGCTATCTTTACCGAGGCATTCTTAAGCTTCATTGGTATTGGTCTGGCAGAGCCGCAGGCTTCCCTTGGTGTATTGATCAACGGTGGTTATCAGGTACTGCGAATGTATCCACATGTACTGATTTTCCCGGCAATTGTTATCGTACTGATTATGGTATGCTTCAGTATTCTGGGCGACGGACTTCGTGATGCCCTTGATCCGCAGATGAGAAAGTAGGTACAGCTATGGGAAAAATATTAGAAGTTAAGAATCTTACAGTCCACATCAAGACGCACAAGGGCGTTGTCCAGGCTGTGCGCGGCGTGGATTTTTACCTGAATGAGCAGGAGACACTTGCGGTAGTAGGAGAGTCCGGTTCCGGAAAATCCATTACCATGAAAGGTGTTATGGGAATCCTCCCAAAGAATGGAAAAGTAGTAGAAGGAAGCGTAATGTTTCAGGGAAATGATCTGACCAAATATTCAGAACGTCAGATGCAGCAGGTGCGCGGAAGCGAGATTGCCATGATCTTCCAGGATCCCATGACTTCCCTGAACCCGACCATGAAGGTTGGAAAACAGATCGAGGAAATGCTGAAAGAGCACCGCAAGGAGATGAGTAAAGCCGACCGTAAGACAAGAGCCATTGAGCTTCTTTCCCTGGTTGGAATCTCCAATCCGGAGGCACGTTACGACCAGTATCCGCACCAGCTGTCCGGTGGTATGAGACAGCGAGTTGTCATCGCCATTGCACTGGCCTGTGATCCCAAGGTGCTGATCGCAGATGAGCCGACCACAGCCCTTGATGTAACGATCCAGGCACAGATTCTGGATCTGATGCGCGATCTTCAGAAAAAGATCAAAACATCCATTATCATCATTACCCATAACCTTGGTGTTGTGGCAAATATTGCAGACCGTGTTGCTGTTATGTATGGCGGAAAATTAGTTGAGACAGGAGATGTGGAAGATATTTTCCACAACCCATGTCACGAATATACAAAAGGCCTTCTTCGTTCTATTCCAAAAGCACACGAAAAAGGCGGTGAGCTTCAGGCAATCCCGGGAACTCCTCCGGATCTTATGGAGCCTCCGGTTGGATGTCCTTTTGCGGCAAGATGTAAGGAGACAATGATCGTCTGCCAGAAATACATGCCGGATTATACCGATTGCGGCAAGAATCATAAGTCAGCATGCTGGATGCTTGACGAGATGGCACAGGAGGTAAACTCTGATGAAAAATGATGAAAAGCAGGTACTTCTTGATGTTAAGAACCTGAAGAAATACTTTAATGTTGGAAATAAAAAGATCCTGAAAGCAGTTGATGACATTTCCCTTCAGATTTATAAAGGAGAGACTCTTGGTCTGGTTGGAGAGTCTGGATGTGGTAAATCTACCTTCGGAAGAACTGTTATCCATCTGTATGATCCTACAGATGGTACGGTAACCTTCGATGGAACGAAAATTGACAAGAATCTGGATACAAAGCAGAGACATGAACTTTGCAGAAGAATGCAGATGATTTTCCAGGATCCATATGCATCCCTGAACCCGCGAAGAAAAATTCTGGATATTGTAGCAGAGGGAATTGATGCTCACGGTCTTGCTGCCAATAAAAAAGAACGTGATGCCAAGGTCATTGAGCTTCTGGAAACCGTTGGTCTTCAGGCAGAGCACGCAGATCGTTTCCCTCATGAGTTTTCCGGTGGACAGCGCCAGCGTGTTGGTATTGCACGTGCACTTGCAGTAAATCCGGATTTTATTGTATGCGATGAGCCCATTTCTGCTTTGGACGTTTCCATCCAGGCACAGGTTATCAACCTTCTGGAGCAGCTTCAGAGAGAGCGTGGGCTGACTTACCTGTTTATTGCACACGACCTTTCCATGGTGAAGCACATCAGTGACCGTATTGGTGTTATGTACCTGGGATCTCTTGTTGAGCTTGCTGACAGTGAGGAGCTTTTCGAGAACCCAATGCATCCTTATACCAAGGCTCTTCTTTCTGCAATCCCGATCCCGGATCCGGATATTGAGAAGAACCGTCAGAGAATCATGCTTGAGGGTACACTTCCGAACCCCATTGATCTTGGCGAGGAGTGTAAGTTCTGCAGCCGTTGTCCTGTTTGCAAGGATAGCTGCCATAAGAGCCAGCCGAAGCTTGTTGAGGTAAAACCGGGACATTTTGTTGCCTGCAGCCAGTGCGCAGAGTAATATTTTACAGGCAGATTTGGTATCCATTCAAAAGAATGGAAAGCTAAAAGCCTGTCTGTTATATGAAATGTATAGTACTATATAAGTTATGTTAACCGCTTGAAAGAGCGGGAGATGGGCTTTTGATAAATAAGGCAGCAGAAAACAGGAGGAAGAAGGATGTTCATTGAGGAACGGCAGATAGCCATCGAGAAAGTCCTTCGGGAACAGGGAAAAGTCCGGACCAGGGAGCTGAGCGAAATGTTCCAGGTCACAGAGGACTGCATCCGTAAAGATCTGAAAACTCTTGAGAATGCCGGCAAATTAAAAAGAACTTACGGTGGTGCGATTCTTTCCCAGGATTACCCGCTGGAAAGAGATGTTATCGACAGAAGAAATTATCATGTGGACAGGAAGATGGTGATCGCGGCTAAGGCCATGACGCTGATCAAGGAGCGGGAAGCGATTTTTCTTGATATATCCACAACCAATATTGAGCTTGCCAAGCTTCTTGCGAAATCGAAAATGCAGCTTACCGTAGTGAGCAACATGATCGATATTTTACAGCTGCTTGCGCAAAATCCCAAGATCACAGCCATTGGAACCGGTGGAATCATGTATCCTACAGTAAATGGATTCCTTGGTTCTGCAGCAATCCAGGTGATCCGGCAGTACAGCTTTGACCGGGCATTTATGGGAAGTTGCGGAATTGATATGATGGATCACACCGTCACGACTCTTGGAGTGGAGGACGGATTGACCAAGAAGGCTGCAATTGAAAGCAGCCGTCATAAATATGCCGTGATGGAGCGGGAGAAATTTTATTTTAATGAATCTTATAAATTTACACAGCTTGATGAACTGGACGGAATCATCACAGATGAATTCCCAGATCAGTCGGTGCAGGATATGCTGGATTCCCTTGGTGTAACGCTCTATTAAGAAACGGCAGCTCGGGAATGCAGCAACAAAGTGACAAGACCGGCGGGCATGGGAATAATTTGTGAAATTATCAGAATGCAAAGTATTGTGATAGCTGCAATGTGATAGTATCAGGCTGGGTGAAAGGAAAAAGAGGATATGAGCAAATTTACTTTGGAGGTTTGTGCAGATTCTGTGGAATCTGTACTTGCCGCTGAGAAAGGCGGAGCAGATCGGATCGAGCTTTGCGGAAATGTGGTGATTGGAGGAACAACTCCATCAGAGAGTCTTTTCCGCGAGATCCGCAGGTATAGTAATATTAAGATCCATGCACTGATCCGTCCAAGATTTGGGGATTTTTGTTATACTGAATATGAATTTGATATTATTCGTTCAGAAGTGAGAAGATTCCGGGAGCTGGGTGCCCAGGGAGTTGTGATCGGTATGCTAAGACCGGATGGCTCCCTGGATATGGAGCATCTGGCACAGCTTATGGAGGAAGCGAAGGGGATGTCTGTAACTTTGCACAGGGCTTTTGACGTGTGCAGGGATCCAATGGAGGCACTGGAGCAGGTCATTTCTCTTGGTTTTAATACCATTCTCACATCTGGACAGAAGAATAACTGTGTGGATGGATCGCCGCTGCTTGCAGAGCTGGTGGAAAAGAGTGCCGGTCGTATTCACATTATGGCTGGTGCAGGAGTGAATGCAGACGTGATCGCTCCAATCTATGAGAAAACCGGAATCACAGATTATCATATGACGGGCAAGGTTTTGCTGGACAGTGAGATGAAGTACCGCAAAGAGGGCGTGAGTATGGGACTGCCTTCTTTGAGTGAGTATGAGATTTTCCGCACCAGTGAAGCTGAGGTGAAAAAGGCCCGGGAAGTTTTAGCAAGGCTTTAGAGCTTTAGGCGCTCTTTCACAAAATGGGATTGTTTTCGTGAAAGGGCGTTTTTGCTATTTAATTGGTTGGTCGTTATCCCGTACGCGATTTCACAATGTATATTCACCGCCGCGCGTCGCAACGTTCCGGCAAGCTAATGACTAACTACGACTAAGACGCTCAGGAAAGCCTTCGCGCCTAAGTCTCCGTAAGTCATGGATCTCGCCTCCACTAAAACCGCTCCTGAAATGCGCGGCTTGCGAATATACATTGCAAAATCGCTGGTTACTGGAAAGGGAAGAAAGAAACAGTAACGACAACAACGGGGGTGGGGTGAAGTAGTTGGTATCCCGCAACTATATTGTTTTTTCTAATCTATCGTTGTCAAGAAAGTATAGGGAAACCAATCACTCCCCCTCCCCCTTCGTTAAAAGTTCTTACTAACCAGCAAGTCCCAGCCAGTACACAGCATTTGGGCAATGTGTATTACTCCAGCGAGCCATTGCAGGCGCGTTTTTAGCGCAGATGAAATCCAGCGCTTACGAAGACTTATGCGTGAGGGCTCTCCCGAACGCATTAGTCGCAGTTAGCGATTAGTTCATCGGAGCGTTGCGCCGGCGAGTGAGTAATACACATTGTCCAAATGCGTCCGCATTGAAGAACTTTTAATCAACTAAATAGCAATTTTCTTAAAGTAGGAGGATGAATAGATGTTTCTTCAGAACAGTCAGAGGAAGATTGAAGAAGAATTTTTGAAATTAACAGAGAAGCTTGGGGCGGACAGGGAGCCGCTGAAGACGATTTGTGAGAAGCTGGATGGATGCGGCAGAGATCTGGGGCTGGCGATGAAGTATTTGTATGTGACAGCGCCTTATAGTGATCTTGTGAATTATTCTTTTGAGGAGATTCAGGATTTCGCAAGCCATGGGCTGTTTCTTTATAACACGCTGGAGCGTGTGAAAGAGCTGCCGGAGGAGATGTTTTTGAATTATATTTTGGATCACAGAGTGAATGAAGAAGAGGTACTCCCATGTCGAAGCTTTTTCTGGAATGAATTAAAGGATAGAATTGAAGGAAAAAATGCGAAAGATGCGGCAATTGAGGTAAATTACTGGTGTGCGGAGGAAGCTACTTATCATAGTGGTGATGACCGTACACTTCCGGCACTTACGGTATATCGAAGAGGTTACGGCCGCTGCGGTGAGGAGTCTGTTTTTCTGGTAAATGCACTTCGGAGTGTGGGAATTCCAGCGCGGCAGGTGTATGTACCAAGGTGGTCTCACTGTGATGACAACCACGCATGGGTGGAACTTTGGTGTGACGGAAAATGGTATTTCACAGGCGCTTGTGAGCCGCTTATGATCCTGAATAAGGGGTGGTTTACCAATGCTTCTTCAAGAGCCATGATGGTGCATTCCCGCCTGTTTGATCTTTTCCCGGCAGAGGGTGAGGATGTGATCGGAAAAGAAGGCGCAGCGGTTATGCTGAACCAGACTGCGCGTTATGCCAGGGTGAAAACAGTTTCTGTAAAAGTGACAGATAAAGAGGGCGCAGCTGTAAAGGGCGCTCAGGTGCAGTTTCTGGTATTGAATATGGGAGAGTATTTTCCCATTGCAAAGGCAGAGACAGACGAAGATGGAACCGTTTCTTTAGTGACTGGTTTGGGAAGTGTAAGAGTTCTGGCGTTCCTTCCGGGAATGGAAGGATTTGCACAGGCAGATCTGGATACCAGAGCGCAGGATGAGATTTCCCTGATTCTTACTGGTGAGACTGTGGAAGCTGAGGATTGGAGAGCTGTAGATGTAATTGCTCCAGTTGACACCCCGGTGAACCCGGACATGCCTACCCCGGAGCAGAAAGCAGAAGGAACCAGACGACTGAATGAAGCAAACAAGATCCGCAAAGAAAAGAAAGAGAACTGGGTAAACCCGGAACTGACCGCTTTTCTTGCAAGAGAAGACGAGAAAGAACTTCGTCAGGAAATAGTGGATGTGCTTTCAGAGAAGGATCATACAGACTGTGTTTGCAGTGTGTTGGAAGAGCATCTGGAATATGGAAAGAGGTATGCGAAGGAATTTAAAACAAAGTCTGGTGCTAAGGAATGTGGTGAAAAAGAAATGGATGGCACCCCAGGTGCTGAGAATGGCTATAATCTCTATATCAATTATGTATTAAATCCCCGTGTGGAGGACGAGCTTCTTCGTCCGTACCGAAAGGGCATTCTCTCCTTCTTCACAGAAGAGCAGAAAGCAGACTTCCGCGCAAATCCGGCAGAGATCTGGAATTATATCCAGGCGCATATCACCGCCTACCCGGATAACGAGCGCGAGACCGTAATGGAAACTCCATACGAATGCCTGGTATCCGGAATTGGTACCGAGCGTTCCCAGAAGGTACTTTTTGTGGCAATCGCCCGTACACTGGGAATTCCGGCAAGATTGAATCCAGATAATAAGGTAATGGAATATTGGGTAAAAGACCTGTTTGTTCCCGTTTTGAAACAGCAGGAGGGTGGCGCAGTTCTAATACTGAAAAAAGAGGAAGATGCTGTATGGAACTACTATCAGAACTGGACCATGGGACGTCTGGTTGGAAATGAATATGTTTCCCTGAATCTTACAGGCAGAAGCTGGGATGGGGATAACTTGAAGCTTGCACTTATTCCAGGAACCTACCGGATCATCACCACCAACCGTCTTCCTAACGGAAATCAGTTTGCATGGGAGAAAACATTTACGATAAAAGAAGGCGGACAGAGAGAAGAAACCTTGCGTCTCCGCGAAGCTCAGCTTGGCGATATGCTGGAGCGTATTTCCCTTCCGGAGTTTGAAGTAAAAGATTCTACCGAAAACACAGTAACCTGCGCTGAGTTAACCAAAGGCGGCAAGAAAATTCTCATGTGGCTGGAAGAGAGCCGGGAGCCTACGGAACATATTTTGAACGAAATGCTGGAACATGCAGAAAAATTCCACGAATTTGAAAATTCCATCTCTTTCATGATTCGTACTCCGGAAGCCAAGCAGGATCCTCTTCTGGGAAAAGTGCTGAAGATGTTCCCAAAGGTTTCCATCTATTACGATTCCTTTGAGGAAAACATCGAACTTCTGGGAAGAAGAATGTACGTTGATCCGGACAAGCTTCCGCTGATCCTGGTAACAAATGGCGAGTCTGTAGGGATTTATGCAACCAGCGGATATAATGTAGGAACTGGCGATATGCTGATCCGTATTATGGAAGAAGTGCCGGAGGCGCAAGTATGAGTAAATACACAGAAATTCACCCAGATGGACAACGTGCATACCAGTTTGTAGCTGACACGGCTTACGTCCGTGAATCCGGCACAAAGGGGGAGCACAAAGCAGCGGAATACATTTTGAAGGAAGCGGAGCAGGCAGCAGCCCAGCTTGGAAAGCCCGCCTACATCCAGACACCCCGCATGGAATTTTTTCAGTGTCCGGATTTTCAGCAGAAAAAGGCAGAGCTGGTAATCTGCCAGCCTTATAAGAAGGCTTATCCGGTGCGTGCCTACCTGAATGGCGCCTGTACCCCGGAAGAAGGCATCACCGCACCATTTCTCTTCGTGGGAAAGGGTGACGACATCAGTCTTTCCAAGGCAAAAGGGGCAGTTGTGCTGGTCTGCGATCCTATTCGTGAAGATATGATAAATAAAATAAAAGCAGCAGGTGCACTTGGCTTTGTAACCGTATGCGGCACGCCGCTGGATCAGGGGGAAGACCGGATTCCAACCCAGTACCGCCGCAAGGCAGGTGATCTTCCAGGCGTATCTGTCCATTACCTGGATGCAGTGGAAATCGTGGAGAAACAGGCTTCCCAGTGCTGCCTGAACATTCAGCAGAGCGAGATTTCCCGCAATTCCGCTAATGTGGCAGTACGCATTCTGGGAACTGATTTTCCAGAAGAAATCGTTACGGTAACAGCTCACTATGATTCTGTTCCGGAAGGTCCTGGTGCATATGACAATATGTCTGGCGGCGCCATGGTGATGGAAGCTTTCCATCATTTCGCAGAGCACAGACCAGCCAGAACTATGGAGTTCATCTGGTTTGGCTCCGAGGAAAAAGGTCTGGTTGGAAGCCAGAATTATGTGAAATCCCATGAAGGAGAAATGAGCAGCCATGTGTTTAATCTGAATGTAGACCTGGCAGGGCAGCTCCTGGGAGGAAACGTTCTGGGAGTAACTGCAGATCCGACTGTCTGTGCAGAACTGAAAAATCTCATGGAAGAAAATCAGCTGGGTGTTACCATCAAAAATCAGGTCTGGGCCAGCGATTCCAATACTTTCGCATGGAAAGGTGTGCCAGCGCTTACCTTAAACCGTGACGGCTTTGGCATGCATACAAGACACGATACAGTAGAATATATATCTCCTCGCGCACTGGAAGAAGGGGCGAAAACTCTCTGCACAGCAGCTGCATGGGTGGCAAACGAGCCAGAGCTTTCCTTTGAACGGGAAATTCCAGAGGATATGAAGAGAGAACTGGAAAAGTATTTTGCCTAATGTTACAGGAAAGGACATTATAAAATGAACAAAGTAATCGAAGAAAGAACAAAACGTACCGAATGGTACCGTGACGCCCGTTTCGGCATGTTTATTCACTGGGGACTTTATGCAATCCCTGCCAGAGGAGAATGGGTGCGCAGCATGGAGCAGATTCCACATGAGGACTACTGCCATCTCACAGAAGAGTTCACAGCTGAGAATTACAACCCAAGAGAGTGGGCGCGTCTTGCGAAAAAGGCGGGCATGAAATATGCTGTGCTCACAGCCAAACACCACGACGGCTTTTGCCTTTTTGACACCAAACTTACTGACTACAACTCCATGAACGCAGCCTGCCACAAAGACCTGGTAAAAGAGTTCCTGGAGGCATTCCGTGCAGAAGGAATCAAAGTAGGTCTGTATTTTTCTATTATAGACTGGCGCCACCCGGATTTCCCACACTATGGGGATATGCACCATCCAATGCGCAACCATCCGGAATGCTCCAATGAAAACCGCGATTTCGACCGCTATCTGGAATTTATGTTTGGGCAGATCAAAGAGCTTCTTACCAATTATGGTAAGCTGGATCTGATGTGGTTCGACTTCTCCTACGGCGATATGAAGTGCGACAAATGGAAAGCCCAGGAGCTGATTTCCATGGTGCGTTCCATCCAGCCCTGGCTGATCATTGATAACCGTCTGGAGGGCAGTGCTGAGGATTCCGGTTCTATCCTTACTGCAAATCCTACCGAATATTCCGGCGATTTCGCATCTCCGGAGCAGATGATCCCACCAGCAGGAATCCGCAATGAGCTGGGTGATCCGGTACCCTGGGAAGCCTGCCTGACCCTGAATAACAATTGGGGCTACTCTTCCAGTGACCGTCATTATAAATCAGCTGAAATGGTCATCCACATGCTGGTTGAGTGTGTCAGCAAGGGTGGCAACCTGCTTCTGAATGTAGGGCCTGATGCAAAAGGTCGTATTCCGAAGGAGTCTGTGAAGATTCTGGAAGAAGTAGGAGAGTGGATGGACGAGAACTCCAAGAGCATCTACGGCTGTGGCTATGCTGAAATCGATAAACCGGAATGGGGCCGCTACACCCGCAGCGGAAATAAGATCTATGCCCACGTTATGGAACCTCAGGCAGGAGCAATCCCTCTTACCGGAATTCACGGTAAGATCAAAAAACTCCGCCGTCTTTCCGACAATTCCGAGGTAAAGCTTACGGATTACTGGAACCTGAAGGAATACTCCCAGAATCAGTTCTTCTTCCTCAACGCTGACACCTGCGACAGCTATCCGCTTCCAGATGCCCGGGATACGGTTGTGGAAGTAACATTGGAAGAAACAGAAGAATAAACAGATATAAACAAAAATAAACAGAAATAAACAGAAAGGGACTGCCGGGAAATGGCAGCCCCTTTTTGGATTTATAAGAAAGCCCATCTCTGGCACTTTCCTGAACCGAGTAGTGTTTATACGAAAGCTAGAGCGTGTTTGAAAAATCATTCCTGCAAATGGCGACGCACATCTTGCAGAAAGCCTTTTATCCAATACACTCTAAAGTGAAAGTCTATTTTTTACTCTTTAAAACATTTCGCACGATCATACAAATGAGAATGGTAACCACCATATCTGGCAGTGTATTTCCCACAGGAATATCAATTCTCATTAAAATTCGGTACAGCACAAATCCGATCACCCAGATTACCGCATTTGTTATGTCAACCGCTTCGCCCAGGCTGTCAGCACGCTTCAGAAGGAAGAAATCGGCAATCTGAATGGCAATCATCGGTGCAAATACAGAACCGATGAGATACAGGAAATCGGTAATGTTGTCCATTGGATATACAATTGCAGCAATTGTTCCGATGATGGTTACGGCAATTGCGGCATATTTTCCATTAATTTTGGAAAATACAGATTCAGATGAAATTCCGGCGGAGTAAGCATCCAGGAATGTGGTGGTAACAGTGGAAAATACAATGATCAGAAGGCCTGCAATTCCCAGTCCGGCTTTCACCATAATCTGAGCAATGTCGGATTCACCGGTATAAATCGCTGCACCCATACCGATTACATACATCCAGCAGCTTACAAGACCGTAAACAATAGAGCTTACAGCAGTTGCTTTCACTGGCTCCTTCGCCTCGCGGGTATAATCACTGATCAGCGGCAGCCAGGACAGTGGCATTGCAACAGAAAGCTCAACCGCAGCACCAAAGGACATGGCTTCCTCGCCAATGGCAAGTGCAGTCCCGCCATCAAAGAAGATGAGCTTGCAGAGTACCAGTGTGAGGATAAAAAGTGCTGCCATAGCGATGGTGTTGATTTTTCCAAGGTTTGTGATGCCGATAAAAATCCACAGTACGATCAGTGCACCGATTACCAGACACCATACCCAGCTTCCGGTATGTAACACACCGTTTGCGGCCAGAGCTCCGTCGTAGATCATAATAGCAGTCCAGCCAACCAGCTGAAGTACATTCAGGAAGGAGAAGAAAATCCCGCCCTTTTCCCCAAAGCTCATTTTTACGGTTTCCATTGCACTGCGGCGTGTTTTTCCGCCAATTACTCCGGCGAGGAAAAGCATGGTACAGCCAATAATATGTCCGATGATAATGGCAAGAAGACCTTTTCCAAAGCCAAGTGAGGCAAAATAGGTTCCGGTGAGGATTTCCGCCAGGGAAACACCAGCGCCAAACCAGATCAGGCCGTTTTCAAAAATGGAAGTACGTTTTTCAGTCATGTTATTTTGCCTCCTTATCAGCGGCTTCTGCCGTAATCTCGTCATGTGACAGTGTGAATTCATTTTTAATTGCAAATCCGTGATCCATAGGACCACTGCCTTTTCCAAGATCCAGCATAGCAGCAAGTGCTCCGGAAATATATTTCTTTGCCCTCTCCACGGAAGTATCCAGGTCAAATCCCTTTGCCAGATTAGAAGCAATGGCACTGGATAAGGTACATCCTGTTCCGTGAGTGTTTGGATTGTTGATCCGCTTTCCGTGGAACCATTTGTAATCGCCTTTGCGCCACAGAAGGTCATTGGCGTCATTCAGCTGATGACCACCCTTGCAAAGCACTGCACAGCTGTATTTCTCTCCGATGGTAGCAGCGGCTTTGATCATATCATCTGCAGTTTCTATTTTCATTCCGGACAGAACCTCTGCCTCCGGAATATTCGGTGTCAGGACTGTGGCCATTGGAAGAAGCTGACTTTTAAGGGCTTCAATGGCTTCATCATTGATCAGCTTGGCTCCGCTTGTGGCGACCATAACCGGGTCTACTACAATGTTCTTTGCTTCATACTGGCGAAGCTTTTTCGCAATGGTTTCAATCAATGCGCTGGAAGATACCATTCCAATCTTCACTGCATCCGGATAAATATCTGTAAAAATATTATCCAGCTGGTCTGCCAGAAATTCTGGCGTTGCTTCCATAATACCTGTTACACCGGTAGTATTCTGTGCGGTAAGTGCGGTAATCGCACTCATGGCATATACTCCATTGCTGATCATTGTCTTGATATCAGCCTGGATACCGGCGCCTCCGCTGGAGTCACTTCCAGCGATTGTTAATGCTGTTCTCATAATTTTCTTCCTTTCTCTTGGCCTTGTTTGAAGCAGTTTCCACGAGTTATGAGTTATAACGTGAAAAAATCTTTTTACAAACCGGCACTGTTGTTATGTATGCATTAATTTTATATAGCGTCCGAAAGTGGTGCCCCCAGCCGAACGCTGCATTGCTGCCATATGAAAAAAGAGACACCCCAATGAGGTGTCTCCGAAAAAAATCAAACCCATGATGACTTCCTACGGCGGCATTATCCGCATCAGGTAAAAGGGTCGAAATTCACAATTTCCTCTCAGCCTGTGTACAAGCTCCCCTGTTCTTTTGTTATTATAGTAATAATGGGAAAAATTGTCAATAAGGTGTTGGAATACAATAAATACCAAGCGTGAAAATCGTTTACGCTAACTCCACAACCAGCACCTGATATCCATGCAGCTTAACTAAATTTCCATCCAGAACCATATCCGGGTAGTTATTGATCAGCACCTTTTTGCATTCTGATGGAAGTGTAATTTCCTGCTCCTTCCACTGATAATTGCCAACCACAAGTAAAGTTTTATCTCCTTTACGGTAGTATGCCATTAAATTATGCCGGTCTTCCATAAATGGCTCCAGAGCACCATACACAACGGTTTCTTTATATTCCGGATCCTTGCGAAGAGCGATCAGTTTCTTATAGAAATTAAGTACGGAATTTGGATCAATCGTCTCTTTTTCCACATTAATTGCGGTATAATTGGAATTTACCCGAAGCCACGGTGTACCAGCTGTAAATCCGGCATTTTCCTCACCAGTCCACTGCATGGGGGTACGGGCATTGTCGCGGCTGCGGCGGGCAACAGCTTTCAAAGCTGCTTCCGGGGTAAGTCCGGCGTCAAGTGCAACTTTATATTCATCCAGAGTTGAAATATCATCTACCTCGTCAATAGATTTGAACGGGATATTTTCCATGCCAAGCTCCTGTCCCTGATAAATAAAGGGAAGTCCACGAAGCATGAAATTCAATGCCGCCAGCATTTTTTTGCTTGTATCACAGCAATCACCTTCTGGAATATAGTGACTGACACCGCGAGGCTCGTCATGATTCTCGATAATATTGGAAACGAATCCGAAATCCCCCATTTTGGCCTGTGTCTCAAAACAGCAGCGCTTGTAGTCGTCAGGTGTGATTTCTTTGCAATCGTACCAGCCTTTCTCAGAACCTCCGAAAATGGTTTCGTTAAAGTCGAACATAGAAGAAAAATAACCATTGTTTCCAATAAAATCCGGGAGCTCTTCGTCTTTTGCGTTGAAAACCTCACCTACGGAAAAAGCATCGTGAGGCTTGAAGGTGCGGTCACGCATTTCTCCAAGAAATTCTCCGATTCCGGAAGCTTCCTCCAGCATTTTATTAATGCTGCAGAGTCCGTCCTCACGATCAGGCTCATAATCATGCATAGGAAGAGCTTTTTTGATATTAATGATAGCATCAATGCGGAAACCGCCAAGACCCTTGTCCAGCCACCAGTTAATATTTTTATATACTTCCTCACGGAGCTCTGGATTTTCCCAGTTCAGGTCAGGCTGCTTTTTATGAAAAACATGAAGGTACTGTTTGTTGGTGCCAGGCAGATCCTCCCATACCGAACCTCCGAAATAGGAGCGCCAGTTAGTAGGAAGCTTACCATCTTCTTTGTCTCTTAAATAGAAGAAACGGCCGTATTTTCCATCCGGATCTTTACAGGCTTTTTTAAACCATTCGTGCTCATCAGAGCAGTGGTTTACAACCAGATCCATGACAATATACATGTCCCGCTTCTTTGCTTCTGCGATAAGGCGGTCCATATCCTCCATAGTTCCGAATCGCGGGTCAATGTCGTAATAATCGGAAATATCGTATCCCTGGTCGGCAAGAGGGGAGCGATAGCAGGGGGAAAGCCAGACAATGTCAACCCCCAGCTCCTTTAAATAATCCAGTTTCTCAATAATTCCCGGCAGATCGCCGATTCCATCACCGTTTGTGTCATAAAAGCTTTTCGGATAAATCTGATAGGCTACTTTATCCTGCCACCATTTTTTTTTCGTGCTATTCATTTATGTCTCCTTATATATAATGATTATCTTTGAACTAAGTACATTATACATACATGAAAAAGAAAATACTTCCCTTAATTTGATTAAAAAATACGAAATTTTGACCAGAGATTGTTTGGAAAATCATTTCGTACATAGGGGGGGGGGTGCAAGCGTGTTTTATAAGGAAGGATTCTCAATCCCCTGGCTGTGTTTCCGATATTGCAGAGGTGTGGTTCCTGTATATTTGCGAAATTCTCTGAGAAAATTCCCCATATTGTTATAACCACAGTCCAGACATATCTCGGTCACTGGAAGACTGCTGTCTTTTAATAAACGTACTGCCTGGCGGATGCGATATTCATTCAGGTATTCTATGGGAGACATGCCGATTGCTTTTTTAAAAAAACGGCAAAAGTATTGCTCATTGAGTCCGATCAGGGATGCCAGATCGCGGATATAAATTTTTTCCTGGTAATGGTCGCGGATGTAAGTGATTGTGGTTTTTATGGTCTCGACCCTGTGGTCATCAGATTTTTCAGTCTGGGAAAAAAGCTGGCGATTGGAAAAATCTGCAAAAATATTTAACAGGGAAGCCTTGATCAGAAGCTGATCTGCCAGGCCGACAATGGCATTTCCAGAAGCGCGGAATAAATTTATATGTAAGGAATCATGAAGCTCTTCCAATTGTTCAGAAAAGCTGCAGCGGTAAAATGCGTTAGTGATGTTCTGGAACTGCTCCTTTATAATAGGAAAAACAGGATGGTTTGCAGAAATACATCTTGGAAAAATCAGACGTCCGTTTTGCAATGGCTGGACAAGCTGAGTCTGAACCGTATCGTAAAAAGGAGAGCAGAGCAGTTCCGGTTGGAAAACGACAGCGTATTCCATGGAGACTTCTTTTGAGCGTGCACGTATGCTGTGCAGTTCGCCGGGATTAATAAAATAAAAACATTCTGAAGATACATCAAATGTTTCCATATTAATATCTAAGGTGAAGGTTCCACCGGGAAAGTAAATAATCTCGACCTCCTCGTGCCAATGGTGCTTGACCAGGATTCCGTGTCCGCTTAGTTTTAAACGGTAAAAAGCACAGGGAAAAGCCTGGGAGCCATGAGGATTTGTTTCTTTTAATGCTGGTGATTGCTGTTGATACATAGAAACCTCCAAACTGGGGAAAGGGTATAAAATAATGAATTTGTTATATGTATTGACGCTATCATGTCTGAGGGCGAAAGTCAATGATTGAAGAAAAAGGATCTTGAAAATAATGTTATAAAAAAATATAAATTTTTTTGTAAAAAGTGCTTGACGATTCCTTGCGGCAGTGGTATAGTAAACAAGCTGTCGCAAGGAATTGCTTCTGAAATACTGAAAAATAAAATAGTTTTCAGAAAATTTGAATTAACTGTTGACAAATGACTGAACTTATGGTAAAGTAATCAAGTCGCTTGAACAGAACGACAGAAACAAACAACTTTATACAGCTTCTTGAAGATCTGAAAAACTTTTGGAAAAAGTGCTTGACAAGATCTGAAAGATATGATAAAGTAAATGGGCTGTCGCAAAGAGATGACAGACAAACAACCTTGATAACTAAACAGTGAAACACATACGATTCTCGAAAATTCTTAACGAATCATCATTCAAAAGAATGA
>NZ_JBDPGY010000023.1:0-62064 GCF_039841815.1 Ruminococcus sp. 1001136sp1
TATACAACCGGCTTATTGTGGCAGCAATAGGCTTTATAAGGCTTGAGCCGTATGATGGGAAACTATCACGTACGGTTCTTAGGGGAGGGAAGGACAGTAATGCTCTTCTCTTACCCGACTACGCCAGTGTGGAAATGCTCTATCATCCCGAACATGCAGGAAAGCCCCTGGCTGTTGGGGGAGATCCTGAAGCCAGGCATGGAATCATACTGACGGCAAATTATATTGCCAAGCAAAAAGGGGTAAAGACAGGTCAGGCTATATGGCAGGCAAAAAGTGCTTGTCCAGATCTGGTTGTTGTTCCGTCCAGGATGGATCTTTATCTACAGTTTTCTTCCATGCTGTGGGAGATTTATGGAGACTATACGAATCTGGTGGAGCCTTATGGATGTGATGAAGCGTGGCTAGATGTGACTGGAAGTACCTCCTTAAAAGGAGATGCAAAAAAGATTGCAGAAGAAATCCGCAGGCGTGTAAAAAAGGAATTGGGGATCACAGTCAGTATTGGAATCTCCTGGAATAAGATTTTTGCTAAGCTTGGAAGTGATTATAAAAAACCAGATGCGGTTACGGAATTTCATAAAGAAAATTACCAGAGCATCGTCTGGAATCTGCCTGCAGCTGATCTTTTGTATGTCGGAAGATCTACCAGAACGATGTTAAACCGTTATGGGATCAAAACCATTGGGGAAATTGCAACGTCGGATCCAGATTTCCTGGAGCGGCTGTTCGGGAAGATGGGACTGGTCTTATATTCTTTTGCAAATGGCTGGGATGATTCTCCTGTTGCACCAGAAGGATATGCAGCTCCCATTAAGTCCATTGGTAACAGTACCACCACACCAAGGGACTTAGAAACTAATTTAGATGCAAAGATCATATTTATGGCACTTGCGGAAAGTGTTTCTGCAAGGCTTCGGAAACATGGCTTTAATTGTAACGCGGTATCTATATCCATTCGTGATAATGGCTTATATTCGTTTAAAAGACAGCAGAAATTGAAACAGCCGACAGACATTACAAATGAGATTTTTAACGCTGCCTATCAGCTGTTTCTAAAGAACTATGACTGGAGTCATCCGGTTCGGAGCCTTGGAGTTCGGGCAGAGAAACTGGTCCTTGGGGATGTGCCGGTACAGCTTGATCTGTTTGCCAGCGTGGAGCAGAGAGAAAAACAGGAAAAAATGGATCGCGCGGTGGATGGGATCCGCAGACGGTTTGGCTATTTCAGTGTACAGAAAGCATTTATGTATCAGGATAAAGCCCTGGCAAGTCTGGATGCGCAGGGAACCCATACGGTTCATCCAGTAGGGTATTTTAATGGGAGGTAGAAGCAGATGGAAAATTTAAAAGTTTATGTGGATGTATTAGTAAAGATGGATAAAGATGGGGATATGACGCCTGTGCAATTTGTGTGGGAGGATGGCACCACCTACCAGATCGACCGGATAAAAAACAAAGAGCGCTGTGCCAGCCGGAAGGCCGGAGGTACCGGAATCCGGTATACCGCTATGGTAGGCGGAAAAGAATGCCATTTATACTATGAATTTGATAAATGGTTTATGGAGCGGAGGGTTTCTTGAAGAGGTGGTGCTAAAATACGCTTTTATATTGACAAATGTATGTCTGATAGAATTGCTTAGAAGAAAACAATACCAGATATAATGCAACTTAAGCTAAAACAAAAATACAATATATATGTACAAAACAAGTTGACACGTACTATATATTGCACTATTCTACAATTGAATTATCGTTTATACATAGCAGACTCTATGTAATCAAATTTTATTCCGGTACCATGCTGGGATTATACCTTTTAGAAGATTCTGGAAAATAACAGGAAGACATCAAAAATCAAAAGAATGGTTTTTGGTGTCTTTTTTGTTGCCTGAAAATATCCAGAAAAGAATTAGAGCTGCAAATATCAAAGAAAGGAGCAAAAGATAATTCACAAATAAAGAGAGAAAAAAGGAGGATACGGATGGAAAAACCAACATTAGAGTATGACGGAAATCTGGGAAAGGAACAGGTACGGCTTCCGGTGAAAGCGTATTACCACGAGAAACGGCTTTATATCGGACTGATAAAGGGAGAGGATGGAGAACCCGGGTTGTTTGATGACCTGACGGTAAATAGAGCCGGAAAAAGTCAGACAAAAAAGCAAGACTTTGGGTGTTCCTTTGCAAAGGGCGCTTGATTATTTCCTGTTAGAACATCCTGTGCGAAGAAGAAAAGAGTTTGATAAAAATCTTTCGGAATCCACATCGGAACTGTGTAGAACATATGGGATTAAACGATCAGATATATATAATTATTTACGCAGGAATAATTCTTCGAAGGAAGAAGCCATTAAACACTATATTGAACTTAATGCAACAGTTGGCTCTGAACCGATTGTTTTTCAAGGCGTTGAATATGTGGATCTTCGTGAATGCTGCCGTATGCTGGATATTTCTTATAGGTGGGTATGCGAAAAGATTTTGAATCAAGAATTAAGTGTAGAAGAAGTCCTGCTTTATTATAAAGGAAAAAAAGAAGCTCTTCGTAAGATGGAAAAAGAGCCGATTCGCTTAGAAAATGGAACTCGTTATAATAATCTTGCTGAATTTTGCACAGCACTAAAAATACGTAAAAAGGCTATTTATGGGTATATATATGCAAATGATTGTTCGGTATCTGAAGCGGCAACCTACTACGCAGACAGACAAGTGGTGTCTGAAAAAGAAATTCCTCAAATAGGAGATCGAATCTATACAGATCTCCGTGAGTGCTGCAAGGACCAGAATGTTCCATATCGCTGGGTATGCAATAAGATGCTGCAGGAAGATGTTTCTGTCCAAGACGCTGTCCAATATTATAAAAGGAAACAAGAAAAGAGGCAGCAAAAGGCCCAAAGGCAAGTTCCTGTCAAAGGCAAAATGCCTGAACCACAGCCTGTTAATGTTCTGGGAAAGAAATATGAATCAAAAGAACGCTGTTATAAAGGCTTGGGGATAACCAAAAAGTCGGTTCAAAATCATATGAAGAAAACATCCTGTACATTTGAAGAAGCTGTCGTATATTGCTATGAGAAAAAGCTGGAAAAACAATTTGAATTTCGCGGAGAAATTTATAAAAGCTACAATGCCTGCTGCACTGCGTATAATCTTGCACAGGAATATGTTGCGATAAAAGCAAAGCGGGAAAAAATCACAAGACAGGAAGCTATGGAAAAACTATTAGCACAACGAGAGTCTGAAAAAACCATATAAACAGAACACAATTTCGAAAGGAGAACAGTTATGTTGAAAAGTAGAGGCGGACGAGAAGAAAATGAGAAACTTCTTCTTTCAGTAAAAGAAACTTGCGGACTTACCGGATTGTCTGAAAGGACAGTGCGAACTTTAATGGCAGAAAATGATTTTACCGTTCGGATTGGGCGAAGAACCCTTGTTCATAAGAAAAAATTTGAGAAATGGCTGGAAAAACAGGAGACTTGAATATTTTTCTGGAACGTGTTAATATTCTGATGTACTTGTGATCTGGTCGGGAAAGGATGAAAACCAGATATTATGAGGTGTTTTATATTATTTTAAACACTGGGATGCGTATTGGAGAACTGGCAGCTCTTATGTGGGAAGACATTGATTTTCATGCACACCGAATCCGCATTTACAAAACACTTAATAAAACTACGATATTTTATGATGATAGTAAGAGAAGAATAAGATGAATACAAATGAAACAAAAAATGAAAATACCGTGCAGAAACCGTGCAGTAACACTTCCAAAAGCGGCGCAAATGTAGATAAATCAAGGGGTTCTGGCAAAAGAATGAACATGTCGCCCATGATGCAGGAATACTGCAAAACCAAAGAAGAATACAAAGACTGCATCTTATTTTATCGTCTCGGGGATTTCTACGAGATGTTTTTTGATGATGCACTTCTGGTATCCAAGGAGCTGGAACTGACGCTCACTGGTAAGGATTGTGGTCTGGAAGAGCGGGCACCTATGTGCGGAATCCCGTTCCATGCGGCAGATACTTATATCAACCGTTTGATCGAGCGTGGGCATAAGGTTGCAATCTGTGAGCAGGTAGAGGATCCGAAAAAAGCAAAAGGACTTGTAAAGCGTGCTGTTATCCGTGTGGTTACTCCCGGAACTACTTTAGATGCAACTTCTTTGGATGAGTCAAAGAACAATTATCTGATGTCAATTGTCTCCATAGCAGACCGCTTTGGTTGTGCAATAGCGGATATTACCACAGGTGACTGTTTCCTTACAGAAGTACCAAATAGCCAGAAACTGGTTGATGAGATCAACAAATTCAGTCCGGCTGAAATCATATGTAATGATTCCTTTTTTATGAGTGGGGTTGACACAGACGATTTGAAAGAACGTCTTGGAATTTGTATTTTTTCCCTGGATGCCTGGTATTTCGATGATGATACCTGCAGAAAAGAATTAAGGGAACATTTTCACGTAACCAATCTGGAAGGCCTTGGAATCAGCGATTATGACAGTGGAATCATAGCTGCCGGAGCGCTGTTTTTGTATCTTAAGGAAACGCAGAAGACTGCACTTTCTCAGATGACTACCATCCGTCCTTATACGGCAGAGCGTTATATGCTGATTGACAGTTCCAGCCGACGAAATCTGGAGTTGGTGGAGACCCTCCGTGAAAAGCAGAAAAGAGGTTCTCTTCTCTGGGTACTGGATAAGACTAAAACAGCCATGGGTGCCCGTACTCTTCGCTCCTTTGTGGAACAGCCACTGATCGATGCAGAAGAGATCAATCGCAGACTGGAAGCTCTTGAAGAGCTGAATGAGAAACCGATGCTCCGCGATGAGATCCGGGAATATCTCAATCCAGTGTATGACCTGGAGCGTCTGGTCAGCCGCATCAGCTTTAAGTCTGCAAATCCAAGAGATATGGTAGCATTTGCGTCCTCTCTGGAAATGATTCCTTATATTAAACAGGTTCTCAAGGACTTTCAGGCACCGATTCTGAAAGAAATCTACGAGGACATGGACAGTCTTGAAGATATTACAGATCTGATCAAGCACGCCATTGTAGATGAACCGCCCCTTGCCCAGAAGGATGGAGGCATTATTCGTGAAGGCTTTAACGAAGATGTGGATAAATTCCGCAGTGCCCGCACAGATGGAAAAAAATGGCTTACAGAGCTGGAAACAAAGGAACGTGAGCGTACCGGAATCAAATCCCTGAAGATCAAATATAACCGTGTATTCGGCTATGCCCTTGAGGTAACCAATACGTTTAAAGAACTGGTGCCGGAGAACTACATCCGTAAACAGACTCTTGCAAATGCAGAACGTTATATTACCGAGGAGTTGAAAAACCTTGAAAATATGATCCTTGGCGCTGAAGATAAACTTTATGCCCTGGAATACGAGCTGTTTTCCAATGTCCGTGATAAAGTTGGCCAGGAAGTGATAAGAATCCAGCGTACAGCCAAGGCAATTGCAGGTCTGGATGTGTTTGCATCCCTGGCGCTTGTTGCTGAGCGCAATCATTATGTACGCCCGAAGGTAAATGAAGGCGGAATTATAGATATCAAAGGTGGCCGTCATCCGGTTGTAGAGCAGATGATCGATAATGATATGTTCATTGCCAACGATACATACCTTGACAATACTAAAAAAAGAATTTCCATTATTACAGGCCCCAATATGGCAGGTAAATCTACATACATGCGTCAGACTGCGTTGATCGTACTTATGGCGCAGATTGGAAGCTTTGTTCCGGCAGATAAAGCTGTAATTGGAATTGTGGACAGAATCTTTACCCGCGTAGGTGCATCAGATGACCTTGCCAGCGGACAGAGTACTTTCATGGTGGAAATGACTGAGGTGGCCAATATCCTTCGAAATGCCACTGCCAAGAGCCTTCTGATCCTGGATGAGATTGGCCGTGGAACCAGTACCTTTGATGGTCTTGCCATTGCCTGGGCAGTGATTGAACATATCAGTAATACAAAGCTTTGTGGAGCCAAGACATTATTTGCCACACATTATCATGAACTGACTGAACTGGAAGGAAAACTATCTGGCGTTACCAACTACTGCATTGCAGTTAAGGAAAAAGGTGACGATATTGTTTTTCTCCGCAAGATTGTAAAAGGCGGCGCAGATAAGAGTTATGGAATTCAGGTCGCCAAGCTGGCAGGTGTTCCGGATTCTGTTATTAACCGTGCAAAAGAGCTGGTTGAGGAATTAAGCGATGCAGACATTACTGCTGCTGTAAAAGATCTGGCTTCACCGAAGAAGAAGCCGAAGGTAGAAATGGATATGGCGCAGATGTCATTATTTGACACTGTACAAGACAATGACATTATTGAAGAATTAAAAGGCATTGACATTGGAAATCTGACTCCCATGGAAGCCTTAAATACGTTATACAATCTTCAGAATAAGATAAAGAACAGATGGTAACTGACAGCTGACTTTCATATATGGTGCTGTCACCGGCAGGCGACATGTCCGTATTGTGAACCGAAGCGGTCAACCTGCTTTTATATGGAGAGAAAAACTTGAGAAAAATAGCAGTTTTAGATAAACATACCATTGATAAAATTGCAGCAGGTGAGGTGGTAGAGCGCCCTTCTTCTGTTGTAAAGGAGCTTGTAGAAAATTCCATTGATGCTGGTGCTACTGCTGTAACAGTAGAGATTACAGATGGAGGAAAGAAGCTGATCCGTATTACAGACAACGGAGGGGGAATCGAGGCTGCTCAGGTACCTACGGCATTCTTAAGTCATGCTACCAGCAAAATTGAAAAAGTAGAAGATCTGGAAAACATAGCCTCACTGGGATTTCGTGGTGAGGCTTTATCCAGTATTGCCGCAGTTTCCCAGGTGGAGCTGATCACAAAAACTCCTTCTGCTATCAGCGGCGTGCGTTACGTGATCGAAGGCGGCGTAGAACAAAGCCTTGAGGAAATGGGAGCTCCAGATGGAACTACTTTCCTGGTTCGGAATCTCTTTTACAACACACCGGCCCGGAGCAAGTTCCTGAAATCTGATTCTTCAGAAGCAAATTATATTGGAACTATGATGGAACAGCTTGCTCTTTCCCATCCGGAGATTTCTTTTAAATATATTCAGAACAAACAGGTGAAACTGCATACTTCCGGCAATTATAATGTGAAGGATGTTATTTATAATGTATATGGCCGGGATATGGCGAAAGCACTTCTGGAAGTCTCCTACGAAAATGATTTTATGAAAATTGAGGGATACGCCGGCAAACCGGAGGTTTCCAGAGGAAACCGAAGCTTTGAGAACTACTATGTAAATGGCAGATTTGTGAAAAACAATATTATTACGAAGGCCATTGAGGATGCATATAAGGGCTTTGTCATGCAGCATAAATTTCCTTTTGTGTCATTGCAGATCCAGATGACAGGAAATGATCTGGATGTAAATGTTCATCCCCGGAAACTGGAGGTTCGTTTTGCAAGAGGGGCGGAGGTGTATGATGCCATTTACGAGGCTGTTCACAATGCGCTTCTTCACAGAGAACTGATACCGGTTGTTCCAGTGGGAAAAGAGGAGCGGGAATCAAAGGTGGCAGCAGTAAGCCGCGGAGCAGTTCCGGAGCCATTTGAGAAAAGTCGCAGGACGGAACTTCATTGTGAAGGTGCTGCTGAAAAAGCTGGTCGAAGCAGCGCAGGGAATAATGAAAGCTGCTATTCACAGGCTGCTGAAAAAACAGTTCTAACTGGAAAAACAGCTCTAACTGAAAAAACAGCTCCAACTGGAAAAATAAATTCATCTGGAAGCCTTGTAAACAGCTCTGGCTGTCAGGCCAGCAGTGTGCTTCGTGAGCAGGCAATTTATCAGGCGAAGCCATTTAGCAAGGAAGAGGAAGCTCTTTTTGCAGGAACTTTAAAAGAGGCTGCGGAGGCAGATAAAAGAGCGGATGAAAAAGCAGAAGAAAAAGCGGATAAAAGTGCAGATGAAAAAGCGGCAGAAGATAACATATCGGTTGAGAGAATGAATGAAGCCGATAATCAGGCAGAGACTGCTGTATCCGTAAACTATGAGATACCAGATAAATCTGAGCCTGGACAGAGTGATCCAGGTACAGAATATCCATCCGTTGGGGGAAAGCAGCTTGAGCTTTTTCAGGAGAAACTTCTGGCACCAGAATCCCGAAACCGCCATAAGCTGATTGGCCAGTTGTTTGACACCTACTGGCTGGTGGAATTTGAAAACCAGTTTTACATTATCGACCAGCATGCAGCTCACGAAAAGGTAAATTATGAGCGCTTTGTAAAACGTTTTAAAGAACAGTCCATTGAATCGCAATATCTGAATCCTCCGCTTGTGGTGACCTTGAACATGGATGAACAGGCGAAATTAAAAGCCAACGAAGAATATTTCAGGAAATACGGTTTTGAGATTGAACCCTTTGGTGGAAGGGAATACTGTATCAGTGCAGTTCCGACAAATTTGTACGGATTCCATGAAGAAGAACTCTTTCTGGAAATGCTTGACAATCTGGGAGGAGAAGGTGCAAAGGATGCTTTTGACCTTTTCACAGCAAGACTTGCCACAATGGCATGCAAATCTGCTGTCAAAGGAAATCATCAGATGTCTGCTCTGGAGGCAGATAAGCTGATCGACGAGCTTCTTACTCTGGACAATCCATATAATTGTCCTCATGGCCGTCCCACTATCATTGCGATGACAAAGACAGAAATTGAAAAGAAATTTAAGCGAATTGTATAAACAGGAGAGATTATGAAAAAACCTCTTATTGTCCTTACCGGTCCTACTGCAGTTGGAAAAACCAGGCTGTCTATTTCTCTGGCAAAAGCCATTGGCGGCGAGATCATATCTGCAGATTCCATGCAGGTTTATAAATATATGGATATTGGCTCTGCGAAGATCATGCCAGAAGAAATGCAGGGAGTTCCCCATTACCTGGTGGATGAGCTGACGCCAGAGGATGAATTTCACATTGTGCGTTTTCAACAGATGGCAAAGGATGCCATGGAAAAGATTTACACCAGGGGACATATTCCCATTCTGGTGGGGGGAACCGGCTTTTATATTCAGGCGGTGACCAGAGATATTGATTTTACCCAGGCTGAGCAGGACGATGGATACCGGGCCGATCTGGAGGCGATTGTCCAGGAAAAAGGTCCTGCATATCTTCATCAGATGCTGGCAGAGGTGGATCCCAAAAGCGCCGAAGTGATCCACGAAAACAACACGAAGCGTGTAATCCGCGCACTGGAATTTTATCATCAGAACCATAGCCCTATTTCCGCACACAATGAGGAGCAGCAGGAACGAACCAGCCCCTATAATCTGGCATACTTTGTGCTGAATGCACCACGGGAGCTTTTATATAAACGCATTGATAAGCGGGTGGATGAAATGATGACCAGCGGTCTTGTGGCAGAAGTCCAGAAGCTGAAGGACATGGGCTATCACAGAGGTATGGTTTCCATGCAGGGTCTTGGATATAAAGAAATCCTGGCCTATCTGGATGGAGAAATGCCGCTGGAAGAGGCTGTGCGGATCTTGAAGCGCGACACCCGGCACTTTGCCAAACGCCAGCTCACCTGGTTCCACAGAGAACCGGAAACAGTGTGGGTGAATAAAGATGAGTTCGGGTATGACGAGAATAAAATGCTGGAATATATGCTGAGCGTTTGCCATGAAAAAGGAATAACTGGAGAGTAGTTATTTCGATAATCAGATTTTCCACAGGGGGTAATCGCCCGCTTTGAAAACAAAAAAATGGAGGAATACCGTCAGACAGACGGAAAATTTATTATGAAAGAATTATACGAGCAGCTGGGAATTTCTTCCCAGGTTTACGATTTTTGCCATGAAATAGAGGAATCCTTAAAGGAGCGTTTTGAACAGTTTGACAAAACAGCAGAATATAACCAGATGAAAGTTCTTCTGGCTATGCAGAAAAACCGCGTCAGCGAGGAGTGCTTCGGCTCTTCTTCCGGTTACGGCTACAACGATTACGGTCGTGATACTCTGGAAAAGGTTTATGCGGATACATTCCACACAGAAGCATGTCTGGTGCGTCCGCAGATTGCGTGTGGAACACATGCCCTGGCCATTGCTCTTTTTGGAAACCTGCGTCCAGGCGACGAAATGCTGGCACCAGCCGGAAAGCCATATGATACTCTTGAAGAGGTGATCGGTATCCGTCCATCCAGGGGCTCCCTGGCAGAATACGGAGTAACTTATCGTCAGGTGGATCTTCTTGAGGATGGAACTTTCGATTATGAAAATATCCGCAAAGCAATCAATGAGAAGACAAAACTGGTTGAGATTCAGCGCTCCAAAGGCTATATGACACGCCCCTCTTTTTCAGTAAAGCAGATTGGTGAGCTGATTGCATTTGTAAAGAGCATTAAGCCTGATGTGATCTGTATGGTAGACAATTGCTACGGCGAATTTGTTGACACGATTGAGCCCAGTGATGTTGGTGCAGATATGGTGGTTGGTTCCCTGATCAAAAACCCGGGCGGCGGACTTGCTCCAATTGGCGGTTACATTGCGGGAACCAAAGAGTGCGTGGAAAATGCTTCTTACCGTATGACCTGTCCGGGACTTGGTGCTGAGGTGGGAGCTTCACTTGGCGTAAACCGTTCCTTCTATCAGGGATTTTTCCTTGCACCGATGGTGACAAAGGGTGCGTTAAAGGGCGCTGTTTTTGCAGCCAATATTTATGAAAAGCTTGGATTTGACGTGGTTCCAAATTCCACAGAGCCAAGGCAGGATATTATTCAGGCAGTGACTTTAAAAAGTCCGGAGCGTCTGATCGCATTCTGTAAGGGGATTCAGGCTGCTGCCCCGGTTGACAGTTATGTTGATCCGGAGCCATGGGATATGCCAGGTTATGACAGTCAGGTCATTATGGCAGCTGGCGCATTTGTACAGGGCTCTTCTATTGAGCTTTCCGCAGATGGACCTGTGAAAGAGCCATATGCCGTATATTTCCAGGGAGGACTTACCTGGGAGCATGCAAAACTAGGTGTTATGATGTCCTTGCAGAAACTTGTGGAGCAGGATTTGGTAAAATTACAGTGAAATCATGAAAAACATGAATTTTCGTGCAACGCCAGGCGTGTAACAGGGAGGCGCTGAACCGTTACCATAAGTTCTTTAAAACAGATGTAAAAAACGGGAGTTTATATGGAGAAAAAACGTGTTATCGTTACAGGCGGCGGGGCGTCCGGGCTGATGGCGGCCATTGCAGCTGCAGAAAACGGGGCCGCTGTAACCATATTGGAACAAAATGAAAAACCAGGCAAAAAGATCTGCGCTACAGGAAACGGCAAATGTAATTTTACCAATATCCAGGTGCCGTCTGATGCATATCGAAGCGAAAATCCAGGCTTTGAACAGGCAGTTCTGAATCAGTTTCCGGTAGAAGACACGGTGAAATTTTTTACCCGGCTTGGAATTTATCCTGTGAATAAAAACGGCGGCTATCTCTATCCGCATAGCGGACAGGCAGCAAGCGTTGCTGAGGTATTGTGTATGGAAGCACGGAATCTTGGGGTAAAGATCAAGACCAACCAAAAAGTACAACGTGTTTTTAAGGAACAGGATATCTGGAAGGTTCAGGTAGAAGGCTGGATATACGAGGGTGAAGCAGTTATTCTTTCCAATGGTTCCAAAGCTTCTGCAATTTCCGGTTCCGATGGCAGCGGTTATGAGCTTGCCGCAGCACTGGGACACAGGCTCATAGAGCCTCTCCCGGCTTTAACTGCCCTGAAATGCAAGAATACAGGCTTTTCCGGCTGGGCAGGTGTCCGCACAGAAGGCAGAATTACGCTGCTTGTGGATGGGAAAAAAGTCACAGAGGAAACAGGAGAACTACAGCTTACTGATTATGGCGTATCTGGAATTCCGGTGTTTCAGGTTAGCCGATACGGAATCCGTGCACTGAAACAGGGAAAAAATGTGACTCTGATTTTAAATTTTCTGCCAGAATTTTCCCGGGAACAGTTGAAAGCTTTTCTGAAAATACGAAAGGAAAACTGCCCCTATAAAGGAAAAAAAGACTTTTTGATCGGACTTTTCCCGGATAAGCTTGCAAAAGTGCTTTTGTCAGCAAATGATCTGGAAGAAGCAATCAGCAGCTATCCGCTTAAAGTGACTGGTTATCAGTCTTTTGAACAGGCACAGGTGTGCTCAGGCGGCGTTGATACTACGCAGGTTAACGCCCAAACCTTGGAATCCACACGAAATTCAGGCCTATATTTCGCAGGAGAACTATTGGACATTGATGGGAAATGTGGCGGTTACAATTTGCAGTGGGCCTGGTCCAGCGGTTATGTTGCAGGAGTGAATGCCAGTAAATGTCAGAGCGTGTTTGAAAAAGGAGAATAACATGATTCGAATTACCCAGCTGAAACTTTCAATTAATCATACCCCGGAAGAGTTAAGCCAAAAGATCCGTAAGGAGCTTCGTCTGAAAAATGAAGGCTTCACTTACGAAATAGTGAAGCAGTCACTGGATTGCCGTCATAAAGAGGATAAAAAATTTGTTTATACGGTAGATGTGTCTTTGCAGGATAAAAACCAGGAAAGCAAGATCTTTCGAAGAGTTCACAATAATAACATTATGTTAACTCAGAAAAAAGAATATACATTTCCATCTCCTGGTGAAGAGGAACTGAAATATCCGCCGGTCATTGTAGGAAGCGGACCTGCTGGAATTTTTTGTGCCTGGTATCTGGCGAAGGCAGGTTACCGCCCCCTGGTTCTGGAACGGGGAGAGGAAGCGCATGTCCGTCAGAAGACTGTCGAGAATTTCTGGAAAAATGGCGTACTGGATCCGGATTCCAATGTGCAGTTTGGTGAAGGGGGTGCTGGTACTTTTTCCGACGGAAAACTAAATACTCTGGTAAAAGATCCTTCAGGAAGAAATCATGAAGTACTGAAGCGTTTCGTGCAGGCGGGTGCACCGTCGGAAATTATCTATCAGCAGAAACCACATCTTGGTACAGACGTGCTGGTTGGCGTGGTGGAGACTCTTCGCCATGAAATTGAGGAAATGGGCGGCAAATTCCAGTTTCGTTCCAAAGTGACAGATCTTTTTTTTGAAAACAGTCAGTTAAAAAAAATTGAGATAAATGGGGAAAAAAGGATTCCGGCCCAGGTATGTGTGCTGGCAGTTGGACATAGCGCAAGAGATTCCTTTTTCATGTTTGAGAAAAAAGGAATCTATATGGAACCAAAATCTTTTGCAGTAGGTGTACGTATGGAACATCCACAGTCCATGATCAATCTGGCTCTTTATGGGGAAGAGGAAAACGAGAAACTTGGAGCTGCTGCTTATAAAGTTACCCACACATGTGAAAATGGCCGTGGTGTTTATTCCTTTTGTATGTGTCCGGGCGGTTATGTAGTAAACGCTTCTTCAGAACCGGAGATGCTTGCTGTAAATGGTATGAGCTATCAGGCCAGGGACAGCCGCAATGCAAACAGTGCGCTGATCGTATCGGTAACTCCGGCTGATTTTCCGGAAGAGGGGCCTCTGGGCGGCGTAGCATTTCAGCGCAATCTGGAGCGCGCAGCGTGGAAAGCTGGAAATGGTAAGGTTCCGGTACAGTTGTTTGAGGATTATCAGAAGCATAAGCCGAGTACAAGACTTAAAGATGTAGAACCTTGTATCAAGGGCGCCTGTGTTCCAGGTGATGTGCGCAGTATTTTTCCAAAAGAGATCGGTGATTCCATAGAAGAGGGTGTTCTTGCCTTTGGAAAAAAAATCAAAGGCTTTGACCGTCCTGATGCAGTGCTGTCCGGCGTGGAAAGCAGAACATCATCTCCGGTGCGTATTGTCCGTGATAAGGATTCCCTGGAAGCAAACTATGAGGGGATTTACCCCTGTGGGGAAGGCGCTGGATATGCAGGCGGGATTACTTCTGCTGCTATGGATGGCATAAAAGTAGCGGAAGCTGTTTCTAAAAAGTTCAGAAATTTTTAGGAGAGAGTGTACATCTCTCCTTTTTTATGCTAAAATGAGTCTGCATTGTGAAACACAGTGCGGGGGAATTTGTCTTTGTGTCTCGGGGAATAAGAAGTATCTGCTTATTATGGCATGAAGAACAGTCCCATTACTGTTCATTGGCAAAGCTGTGCGAAGTAAGTTTCAGGTATGGCGTGAGCAGTATCCTGTCAGTCCTGGAGAACTGCAGGTGAAAGATATGAATGAAATGAAACAGACCATCAGAGAACTGCCGGAGTCGTCACGTCCTTATGAGAAATGTCTGCTGTGGGGACCATCCGTGCTCAGCGATAGCGAGCTTCTGGCAGTGATCCTGAGAAGCGGTGTACAAGGCTGCAATTCTCTTGTACTCGCCAATCAAATCTTAAGTCTTACGAAAGATACCTCCTATCCGGGACTTCTGGGACTTTTACATATGTCCATTCCGGATCTGATGAAGGTGAACGGAATCGGGAAAGTCAAGGCCGTCCAGCTGAAATGTATCGGGGAGCTTTCCAAGCGGATGGCGTCTGCTGTTGCCAGACCAAGACTTTCTTTTAACGAACCCATCACGATAGCAAAATACTATATGGAACGTCTCCGGCACGAAGAGCAGGAAATATTGATCGTTATGCTGCTGGATGGAAAAAACCATTTTCTTGGCGAGCAGATGCTTTCCCGGGGAACCGTGAATTCAACTCTGATCACTCCAAGGGAGGTTTTTATGGAAGCATTGAAGTTTCACGCTGTAAGTGTGATCCTGGTTCATAACCATCCAAGCGGAGATCCTACGCCCAGTGAATGTGATAAGAAAATTACAGAGCGTATTTACCGGTCTGGGGAGATTCTTGGGGTGAAGCTTCTGGATCACGTTGTGATCGGTGACCAGAGATACATTAGCTTTAAAGAACAGGGAATGATGCCGGAGGAATGATCCGCCGGAAGTGCTGACGCCGTCTGTAAACCAGTGGCGGGTATTTGTTTTTGCAGGGCATAGTAATGATGAAGGGACAGATATATGCTGTTTGAAAAAACATATGGAATAGACCTTGGAAGCAGTTCCGTCAAGGTCTATTCCATGATTCGAAATAAAAGCTACATTGAGAAGAACATGATTGCGGCCAAGGGCCGCAAAATCATAGCCGTGGGCAACGAAGCGTATGAAATGTTTGAGAAAGCACCCTCTGATATTTCCGTAAGTTCGCCGATGGCTTTTGGTATGATAGCCAATCTGGAACTGCAGGAAATTGTACTTTACAGTATGATGAAAAAAATTGATAAAATTCTGGGAATAGGCTCTGTCATGTACTTTGCAGTTCCTCTGGACATGACTGCTATTGAAAAAAGAGCTTATTATCAGGTGGCGAATGGACATTGGCTGCGGAAGAACAGGGTTTACATGGTAGAGGCTCCTATTGCAGATGCCATAGCTATGGGTGTGGATCTGGAGAACAATGCAGGAAGCATGATCGTAAATATTGGTGCCCAGAGTACGAATTTTTCCATTATTACGGGAGGCCGTATTATCATAAATAAGAAGATTCCAATTGGTGGACGTCAGATGAATGAGGCAGTGTGCAGCGAAGTACGCAAGCGTTATAATCTTCAGATCGGCACCCGTACTGGGAAGCGGCTGAAGCTGGTAATGGGACGGCTTGCAGACCAGCACAAGCAGGCCCGTAAGGTTGTAGGAATTGACAGTGTTTCTGGTCTTCCCAGGGAAGAGGTTATTTCTGCCTATGTAGTCAATGCGGGAATCATGAACTGTGTCAATGAGATCGGTGCCCAGATGAAAGTTTTTCTGGAACGTATCCCGCCGCAGATCTCCTACCACATTGCGAAAGAAGGCATTTTTCTTACCGGAGGGAGCACCAGAATCCCTCATATTGATACATATCTGGCAAGTTATACAGGCTATTCTTTTAACCTGTCAGATCTTTACGAAACTTCAGCTGTCAAAGGGCTGGAGAAGATCATCCACGACAAAGAACTTCGTAAATGGGCTCAGCCCATCACACAAAGAAAATTATAGTAACTGTGAAGGTACTGAACAGTTATAAATCATAAATTTTTAGGGGTGCCATTTTATGAAAAACCTTAAGAAAAAATTTCGATTTCGCATAAATCTGAAAAGTAAACATTTGCTGGCGATTATGACACTTTTCTGCCTGAGCTGTATTGTTGCTACATTTGCTTCAGGAATTTCCACAGCTCCTTTGCAGGAAACAGCAGGAATTGTCATAGTTCCTTTTGAAAAAAGCATTGAAAAGATCGGCAGTATGGTCCGTTCCGTCAGGGACAGCTTCAAGGACAAACAGGATCTGCTTTTTGAAAATGAAGAGCTGAAAGCAGAACTGGACAGCCTGACTACACAGAATAACAAACTGATCCAGGATCAAGGGGAATATCAGAGACTGAAAGAGCTTTACAATTTGGACCAGACCTATGAGGACTATCCGAAGGTAGCTGCGACTATCATTTCCAAAGATCCTGGAAACTGGTACGATACCTTTATGATCAACAAAGGTTCTGATGATGGGATAAGGGTCGATAATAATGTGATCGCAGGCAAGGGGCTTGTTGGAATTGTCACAGAAGTGGGTTCCTCCTGGGCTACTGTCCGTTCCATTATTGATGACAGCAGCAGTGTAAGTGCCATGACAGTAAGCACTTCTGATAACTGTATTGTAAACGGAGACCTGGAACTGATTGATGAAGGAAAGCTTCGCTTTGAGCAGCTTTATGATCAGGAGAACAAGGTGACTGTCGGGGAACGTATTGTCACTTCCAATATCAGTGAGAAATTTGTAGAAGGATTGTTTATCGGCTATGTAAGCGAAGTGCAGGTAGACAGCAATAACCTGACTAAGACAGGAACCATTGTAACACCTGTGGATTTCCTTCATTTGAAGGATGTATTTGTTATTACTGTGAATAAGCAGGATCTGGTAGACGGAACCGCGCAGGTGGAAGGTAATTCTGACAGCGGCAGTTCTGACAGTACCTCTGGCGACAGCAGTCAGGAGAGTAGCGACAATACTGACGGCAGTGCAGCAGACGGACAGGAGGGCGCAGATGAAGGGTAAGATTGTCTATTTTCTTACGATCGTAATATGTTTTCTTCTGCAGTGTACGGTTATGGATCTGATTTCTATTGGCTCTGTAACTCCTAATCTGATGCTGGTTTTCTGTGTATCCATGGGGCTTATGCGCGGGCGCAAAAGCGGCCTTTGGGCAGGATTTTTTTCAGGGCTTTTTGTGGATCTGTTCTTTGGATCCGTATTTGGATTTTATGCTTTGATCTATATGTATATTGGTTATTTAAGTGGATATGCGCACAGGATTTATTACGATGATGATGTGAAGGTTCCTATGTTTCTGACTGCAATTGCAGATCTTTTATATAATCTGTCTGTTTATGGGTTGCAGTTCCTCCTAAGAGGCAGACTGGGACTTGGGACTTATCTGTACAGGATCATTATCCCGGAAATGTTTTACACGGTATTTATTACCTTGATTGTATACCGGATTTTCCGTTACATAAACTATCACTACATGAACATAACCAGGAAAGAAAGTGAGTCAATTTGGGTACTAAAATAAAACGAATTTTCAAAAAAATCAGTTTAAAACGAACAACAGTCCTGATCTTGGTATTTGTGATAATGTCAGTTGTTCTGGTGCGTAGATTATTTGATCTGCAGATTATTCAGGGAGAGGATTACATCAGCAAATTCCAGGCCAGGACAACCAAAGAGCGTGTGCTCAAGAGCACCCGCGGAAATATTCTGGACAGAAATGGTGATATTCTTGCATCTAATGTGCTTTCCTATTCTCTGACACTGGAGGATAATGGAACTTACACTTCTACAAGGGAGAAGAATCTTACATTAAATGGTGTAGCCTATCAGGTGCTTCAGATTCTTCACAGCAACGGAGATGATATTACCCATTCCTTCCATATTGTGGTAGATAAGAATGGAGAGTATGCTTTTGATGTTGCTGAGGGCTTTACCCTGAACCGTTTCCGTGCTGATATTTATGGACAGGCATTGATCGATGATTTGAAAGATGAACAGAAGACGGCGACTGCGGATCAGATGATGGAGTTTCTCACTGGTTCCGAGAAATTTTCTATCGTTCTTAGCGGTGATCGTGCTTATACAGAGGATGAACTGACCTCCCATGGTCTGCCTCTTACTTTGACCAAGCAGGAAATGCTTGATATTGCAACTATCCGCTACGAACTGAATACCAACAGCTTTAAGAAATATATGCAGGTTACCATTGCTACCAATGTCAGTGAAAAGTCGGTAGCTGCGATCATGGAGAATAAGACCGGACTGCAGGGAATTGATGTGGTTGAGGATTCCATCCGCCAGTATATTGATGATGAAAGTATGGCACCAATCCTTGGCTATACAGGTAAGGCTTCTTCCGAGGAGCTGACAGAGCTTCGGAAACAGAATCCGGATTATTCCAATGATGCGATCGTAGGTAAAGCAGGAATTGAGCAGTATATGGAACTTACCCTTCAGGGAACAGACGGCAAGGAGACGGTTTCTGTTGATAACCTTGGAAAGGTTCTGAAAATTGACGAGGATACCAAAGTAGAGCCGGTTGCGGGAGATGATGTGCAGCTTACTATTGATACTGACTGGCAATCGGCAATCTATCAGATCCTCAAACAGCGTGTGGCGGGTGTTCTTCTGACGAAAATTGATGCGGCAAAGACTTTTGATTACACGTATGTCACAGATGCCAGTCAGATCCGTATTCCTATTTATGATGTATACAATGCCCTGATTTCCAACAGTGTGATTGACATCACCAAATTCAGCAATGAGGATGCCTCTGACATAGAAAAAAATTTATATGCCAAATTTCAACAAAAGCAGCAGAGAGTTTTTGATACAATAAGCACGAAGCTGAATGGCTCAAACCCGCCAGCCTATAAGGATGAAGATGAAGAAACACAGGAATATCTGTCTTACATCTGTAATGACCTTCTTAGAGACACGCTTGGAATTATTTCCAAAGATGCCATTGATACATCAGATGCTACTTACAAGGCCTGGACAACAGATGAAACCATCAGCCTGAAGGATTACCTGACTTATGCCACAAGCCAGGGCTGGATCGACATCAGCAGCTTTTCACCGGAAGGAGAGTATCTGGATTCTGAGGAAATTTATCAGGCACTGACAGCATATATTATCGACTATCTCAGTACAGATACTGGATTTTCCAAGCTCCTTTACAAATACATGCTGCAGGAAGATACAATTTCCGGACAGGAAATCTGCCTGGTGCTTTATGAGCAGGGAGTCCTTGACAAAAATGATGATGATTATGAGAATCTGGCTTCCGGAGCAATGGGAGCTTATGATTTCATGATCAACAAGATATACACTCTGGAGATAGAGCCTGCACAGCTGGCATTAATGCCATGCTCAGCGTCCGCTGTGGTTGTAGATGTAAAGACTGGAGATGTAGTTGCACTTGTTTCCTATCCCGGATATGACAATAATCGTCTGACCAATGATATGGATACAGATTATTATGCAAAACTGGCACTTGACCAGTCCAGTCCGTTCTTCAATAAAGCGACCCAGCAAACCACTGCACCAGGTTCCACTTTAAAGCTTCTTTCAACAATTGCAGGAATGGAAGAAGGAATTATTGACGAAGGTACATATATTGAATGTACCGGAACTTTTGACTATGTAGATCCGCCTATTAATTGCTGGTATAAGAATGGTCATGGAAGTCTGGATATCCGTACAGCGATCGAGCAGTCCTGTAACTATTTCTTTAACATGATCGGTTTTCAGCTGGGAAAAGTTGGGGACAATGAGTTCTCCGAGGTGCAGAGTCTGAATAAGCTTCAGGAATATGCCTCATTGATCGGTCTGGATCGGAAGACTGGAATCGAGCTCTCAGAGGCAACTCCGAAGGTTTCCGATGCCAAAGCAGTTCCATCCTATATGGGACAGGGAAATAACCTGTTTACTACATCAGAACTGGCTCGTTATGCTACTGTTATGGCTACTTCCGGGAATGTATTTAAACTGACTCTTCTGGACAAAGTAATGGACCCGAAGGGAGAGGTGATTCAGGAGTATGAGCCGGAAATCGAGGATGTGGTAAATATTTCTTCAAATATCTGGGATGTGATCCATGATGGTATGCGTCGTGTGATCCAGACTCATTCCCAGTTTGATGGTCTTGGAGTAGAAGTGGCAGGTAAAACCGGTACAGCAGAGCTGGATCTTCGCCATCCAAACCATGGTCTGTTTATCGGTTATGCGCCGGCCTCTGATCCGGAGTATGCGGTGGCAATCCGTATTGCCAATGGATACAGCTCCGGTAATGCATGTCTGATTGCTAATGATATTTTTAATTATATGTACAATCTTGCAGATAAAGATTCTATTCTCACAGGTATTGCTTCTACAGATACCAGTGATACATCGAATGACTAAAAACGATTTTGCTGCTGTTCATAGTCTGATCAGCAGTATTGGATATGCCTGCCGGGAGTGTTCCGGCAGGCATATCCATAAGAGAAATACCAGGATTTTGGAACATTTTGTTTAGGAGGAATCAGAAGAAATGGGTGAAGTCATTGTCATTACATCCGGAAAAGGCGGTGTAGGAAAAACCACTACAGTTGCCAATATAGGAACTGGTCTGGCTATGATGGGAAAGAAAACCGTGGTTGTGGATACGGATATTGGTCTTCGTAATCTGGATGTTGTGCTTGGGTTGGAGAACCGGATCGTATATAATCTGGTAGATGTGGTGAATGGAAGCTGCCGTCTGAAACAGGCTCTGATCAAAGACAAGCGGCATCCGGAGCTCTATCTGCTGCCATCTGCGCAAACTAAGGATAAAACCGCCGTATCACCGGAACAGATGATCAAACTGACGGATGATCTGCGGGAGGAGTTTGATTATATATTGCTGGACTGTCCGGCTGGAATTGAGCAGGGATTTAAGAATGCCATTGCAGGTGCAGATAAAGCTCTTGTAGTGACGACCCCGGAGGTATCCGCAATTCGCGATGCGGATCGTATCATTGGTCTTCTGGAAGCAAATGATCTGCGGGATATCCATCTGATCATCAACCGTCTTCGTCCTGACATGATCGCCAGGGGAGATATGATGTCTGTGGATGATGTGACAGAGATTCTGGCTGTAGATCTGATTGGAACTCTTTTAGATGACGAGCAGATTGTGATAGCAACCAATCAGGGAGAGCCTCTTTCTGGTAAAAATTCTCAGGCAGAGGAGGAATACCGGAATATTTGTAAACGGCTTATGGGCGAGGAAGTTCCCTTTGCAGAACTCAGACAGAAGAAAGGTATGTTTTCACGACTGTTTAAAAGACATTGATATTCAGGTAATAATTAGTTACGCAAAATAGCATGTTGGTTGTTTGTAATAATGTTATGTCAACTAATGCTCTGAAATGGAGGGATTTTGCATGAAGACCTTTTTAAATGAAAGAAGGCGTTCAGCAGGATATGCTCGCGACAGGATGAAACTTCTTCTTATCTCAGAACGCATAGAATGCTCTCCACAGATGATGAAAATGTTAAAAAGCGATCTGGTACATACAGTAAAGAAGTATGTGACCATAGAGGAAACTAAAGTGAAAATACAGATATCACAGGAACCGCCTGTCTTAATGGCGTATATCCCTGTGTTGACGAAAAAGGACAGATAAATTTATGATTAAACAGTATAAGCTACGTTTTTACAATTTTAAACTAGTGATCCTTCTGACTGCGATCAGTCTGTTTGGAGTGCAGCTGGTAGCAAGTGCATCGCCAGATCTTCGAAATAAACAGCTTTTGGGTGTTGTGATGGGGCTTGTGTTGCTGGTGATCTTATCGTTAATGGATTATTCCTGGATATTGAATTTCCAGTGGATCATGTATGGTTTTAATCTGCTTATGCTTATTGGTGTACGATTGTTCGGAAGTGAGGCTGGAGGTGCGTCCAGATGGCTGGATATCGGTGGTTTCCGTTTTCAGCCTACCGAGCTTTCCAAAGTTATTATTATTCTGTTTTTTGCCAAGTTTTTTATGGATCATGAAGATGATATCAATACTTTCAGGGTGCTGGCAGAATCAGTGCTCCTTCTGGCTGTTCCATTGGCTCTTATTTATGCACAACCGGATATGAAAAATACCATTACGGTAACCATTATTTTCTGTATTCTGCTGTATATAGCAGGACTGAGCTACAAGATCATCGGAGGTGCGATCCTGATCGCGGTTCCCCTTCTGATCATATTTTTGTCTATTGTTGTGCAGCCGGATCAGACTTTGATCAAGGATTATCAGAGAACACGTATTATGTCTTTCCTTTACCCGGAAAACGAGGAATACCAGGAGGATATTGAACAGCAGAATAACTCGAAGACGGCGATTGCCTCCGGAGAACTGGTTGGAAAAAAACTTACCGGGGATGACCAGGTTTCTTCTGTAAATGCTGGAAACTTTGTTGCAGAGAACCAGACCGACTTTATTTTCGCAGTTGCCGGAGAGGAGTATGGATTTATAGGATGTACAACTTTGGTCGTATTATTGCTGTTGATTTCAGTTGAATGTATCAGGATGAGCCTTAGGGCCAAGGATCTGGCCGGGAAGATTATCTGCTGCGGAATTGGCAGTGTGGTAGCTATACAGAGTTTTTTGAATATCTGCGTTGCTACTGGACTGGCACCTAATACTGGTACGCCTCTTCCTTTTGTAAGTTATGGTCTGACTTCCCTGGTCAGCTTGTTTATTGGTATGGGGCTTGTGATGAATGTAGGTCTGCAGAGCAGTACTTATAATAAAGAACTTAAGAGAAAAGAAATTGATAAGAAAGAGGAATATTTATGACAGCCGCAAAAAAGAAGAACTCAAGACGTAAACAGGCAAGATTTCGAAGCTCCAGAAGAAAGAGAATCAGAAATACTGTTCTTTTACTGTTGCTTTTGGTTGTGCTTGGCGGTACTGGGATCGGTGCAATTTATGTTCTCCGAAATGGAACTGTTTTTGATAAGCTGGAGGATGCATATGTAGCTTCCAGAGAGTTTTCTGGTGGAATTACAGACTTAGACAGCCTGAGAGCTGATGGTTTTGCTAAGAACTTGTGTGTGGTCGTATCAGATGTTCCGATGGATGGTGTTTCCCTTGGGGAAAACCAGAAAGGACTTCTTCTGGATCTGGATGACAGAAAGGTGCTTTATTCCAAACAGGCACTTCAAAAGGTATACCCGGCAAGTATCACCAAGATCATGACAGCTATGCTGGCACTGAAATATGGAAATATGGATGACGTAGTAACTATTACACAGGAAAATCTGAATCTGGAGGAGGGGTCACAGGTTTGCGGCTTTTGGGCAGGTGACCAGGTGACTATGGATCAGCTTCTTCATTGTCTGCTGGTTTATTCAGGTAATGACGCAGCAGCGGCTATTGCAGAGCATGTGGGTGGTTCTACAGATGGGTTTGTGGAGATGATGAACAGTTATGCCAGGGAACTTGGCTGTACCGGAACTCATTTTACCAATCCTCATGGACTGCAGGATGAAAACCATTATACCACTCCCTATGATATCTATCTGATGCTAAAGGAAGCTTTGAATTATCCAGAGTTTACTCAAATTACACAGTCCGGATCTTATACAGTAGAATATACTCATGCGGACGGAAGCAGTGCAAGTACCACATTACTTGCCACAGACCATTATCTCACAGGAGAAGCTACCCCTCCTAAGAATGTGACTATTCTGGGTGGAAAGACCGGTACTACGGACAATGCAGGTAACTGTCTGGCGTTGCTGAGCCAGAATGCTTATGGAAAGCCGTACATTTCCATTGTAATGGGTGCCTCCACAAAAGATGAGCTTTATGAGCAGATGTCGTCCCTTTTGCAGAATATAAACTAGAGCCTGTTTGAAAAATCATTCCCGCAATCTGCACGCCCCACTTTGCGGTATATTTTGCCCGAATTCGGTTGCCGTAGCCCGCTACGGCGCCCTCATCCGGGTAAAATCTCCCACAAATCGTGACGCACATCTTGCAGAAAGCCTTTTTCAAACACGCTCTAGTACATCGTTTCGTAAATAACTACCCCAATCGCGTAGGATGTGGATTCGAGTGTGCAGGCATAGTTATTTCGAAAACGATGTACTAGTCAGTCGCTTTATGAATCGTAGCCACAATTGAGAAAAATAGACAGAAATATTAAAAAAACTCTTGAAAATTTAGAAAAATTATACTATAATATGAAACATATTAAACAAGGTTTTTGGTAAAAATTTAATATCATATTGTCTAAGGAGGAAAACATCATGGTTGAACTGATCGTAGGAAAGAAAGGCAAAGGCAAAACAAAAGTGCTCTTAGACAGAGTAAACGGTGCGGTGAAAGAAGCCAACGGAAGCATTGTTTACCTTGACAAGAGTACCAAACATATGTATGAGCTTAACAATAAGGTACGTCTTATTGACGTTTCCTCTTATCCATTGAAGAATGCAGATGAGTTCGTAGGTTTCATTTGTGGTATTATTTCTCAGGATCACGATCTTGAGCAGATTTATCTGGACAGCTTCCTTAAGGTTTCCAAGTTGGAAGACGCTGATGTTACAGATACACTTGATCAGCTGGACAAGATCGGTGAGAAATATGGAATTTCAATAGTTGTAAGTATTTCGCTTGACAAAGAAGAGATTCCGGAAGCATTACAGGATAAGATTGCAGTAGCATTATAATCTCGGATAATATGATATTGCAGCTATAAATTCAGTAAAACCAAATTAGAGGTACATAAGGACATGACTCGACTGTGGGTCATGTCCTTTTTTGAGGTGCGCCTTAGAACCTGTTTGAAAAATCATTCCTACAATCTGCACGTCCCACTTTGAGGGAGATTTTGCAGAAAGTCTTGTTTTGCGGTATGTTTCTGTGTTGATTTACAATAATAATATTATGTGAATTAAATGCGGTGATTACAACAATTGTACGTGTGAAGCAGATGTTAATCTTCACGCAGCTTTACAGCAGTGGCTGCCTGACGCCGTCTGGAATCGTCTAAGGCTGCATAATGCTTCTTGGTAGTATTCACGTCCTTATGGCCTAAAACGTCCGCTACAAGGTAAATATCGCCTGTTTCCTGGTAGAGGGCGGTGCCGTAAGTACTGCGGAGTTTATGAGGGGTGATTTTCTTGGTGGTGGTAACCTGGCGGGCGTATTTTTTAACCAGGTTTTCAACGGCCTGGACCCCAATTCGTTTGCGCTGGGTAGAGTAGAAGAGAGCGTGTTCGTGACCTTCTACAGGAATAATGTTCTTGCGTACTTCCAGGTAGTTTTTCAGAGCTTTTTCTACTTCGGGACCGAAATATACAACCATTTCATTTCCACCTTTTCGAGTAACCTTGATTCCATTATTTTTGAAATCTACGTCTTCTATGTCAAGACCTACACATTCAGAAACACGAACACCTGTTCCGAGCAGGAGAGTAACGAGAGCGAGGTCACGGTCTTTGGTTTTTTCATAATATACCTTTTTCTGACCGGTAAGGTCGTCCCCGCCGTGCTCAATATAATCCAGCAGCAAGGCAACTTCATCAGCTTCCAGGCGAATGATGCTTTTCTGATGAATCTTTGGAACGTCTACAAGGACGGTAGGATTTGTGTGAATCATTTCACGTTTAAAATAATATGCATAAAAACTTCGCAATGAGGACATTTTTCGCTTCAGACCACGTTCGCCATTGGTTTCCGTTTTATCCCCGGCCTGGTAAACTTTCAGGTATTCTTCATATTCCTCAAGATCAACGGCTGTGAGCTGATCCAGGACATCCACAGTAAAGGCATCTATAGACCAGTCCCTGAAGGCTGGATTTTGTTCCAGAAGAAACTGAAAGAAAATGCGGATGTCATATGCATAGGAAATTCTGGTTTTAGTTGTGGTACGCGGTTCAATGGCACGAAAGAAATCCCTGCAAAATGGCGGCAAGGTTTTCAGAACATCACGAAGCCGCAAGGTATTTTCAACGTCAGTCTGTTCGTGGTAGGTGACTTTTTTATCCATGAAAAATTCTCCTTTAGCAAGTAATAATGATAGCAATCTATATGAAAAACTCGGGTTTGTCGTATAGATCTAGATGAGGGGTATAACGCCGAATCAGCCACTTCTTCTGGCTGTTTTCGGCGTTTTTCAGAATTTCATTAAATGTTAAAATATAATTGATGGTTCGACTGCATTCATTATGCAGTTACAGACGATTCTGAACATCTGGCGCACCGGTTTCAATAAAGCTTGGCCGGTTTCGTTACAATTGCTGTTAATTTTACATGATCGATTCGTCCAACATCACTGTAAACGGTCCATCGTTTTCCAGTGAAATTTTCATATCAGCGCCAAAAATACCATGCTGAACAACTGGAACAACTTTTGCAGCTTCCTTTAGCATGTATTCATAAAGTTCATTTGCCTGTTCTGGCGCACCGGCTTCAATAAAGCTTGGCCGGTTTCCTTTTTTGCAGTTGGCATATAACGTGAATTGCGAAACCATCAAAAGCTCCCCATTTACATCTGCCAGGGAAAGGTTTGTTTTGCCATTTTCATCTTCAAAAATTCGAAGTCCTAGCATTTTTTTCATATATTTGTCTGCAATTTCCCTGGTATCATTCTGACCTATGCCGACCAGTACAAGAAAGCCCTTCCCAATATTTCCGATAACTTCACCATCTACTTTTACGCTTGCATGATTTACACGTTGTATTAAAAGCCGCATGTTAATTTCCGTCCTTTTTACTGTTTTGTTTCTGTCTGTACTCTTCTATCAATTGTCTGACTTTTTGATAAATTATCACAGAATATTTTTTTATAAGGATCCAGATTGTAGTCAGGATTTTCTGGATCGTTTTTAACAAAGTAAGGGTAAATTTCAACATTGCAGTGCGTCTGGGTGTCTCTCTCTTCTTCGGCTCTTCTGCCGGGAAAAGAACGGGTTCATGTGTTTCCGGATCCAGACAGTCAATGTTGGTGTATTTTTGCTCCTCATCTGGAACCTGCTTATAGATCAGGCTGATATGGACAAGCCTACCAAGTGCCGCGTAAAGCACTGCAAAAACAGGAACGCCAATGATCATACCTGGGATTCCAAAGATTCCACCGCCAATAAGGATGGCGACAATGACCAGAAAACTGGAAAGTCCTGTGGAATCACCAAGAATCTTCGGTCCAAGAATATTGCCGTCAAACTGCTGGAGAACAAGAATAAAAATTGCAAAATAAATAGCCTGCAGCGGATCCACCAATAAGATGAGAAAAATACTTGGGATTGCTCCGAGGTAAGGTCCAAAAAATGGAATTACGTTGGTTACACCAATGATCACACTGATCAAAAGTATATATGGCATATTCAAAAAGTTCATACCAATATAACACAATACGCCAATGATGGCAGAATCCAAAATCTTACCACTGAAAAATCCGATAAAGGTTCTATTGGTAAAACGCATGGAATGGATGATAAAATTCGCATGCTGGGTATTAAAAATTGCGTAGGTGAGCATTTTTGCCTTGGCAATGAATCCCTCTTTATCTGCCATCAGGTACAGGGAAACGATAGCTCCGATGAGGAAATTCTTCAGAAAATTAATTAATTCAAACACACCTGCGGAAATATTTTTTAGCATTTCCTGCATCTGCGGAAGGATATTCGTAGTCAGGTAGTCCTGCGCTGTGGTGATGGACTGATTCAAAGTGTCCAGTGCATCACTGTTCAGATTCCATTTCTCAATGAAAGACTGCAGCCATTTCTGAATAACCTTCACATAGGCTGGAAAACTGTAGATCAGACCCATAATACTTCGGATCAGTTCTGGCAGAATCATCATAATAAGGGCATAAATAAGAGCAAGGAAGAGAAACATACATAAAATTACGCATGCCCACCGAATTGCCTTGCGCCCCTTCTTTCCTACTGATACTTCCTTCCTGGCAAGAAGCGGATAAATGATTTTTTTCTCCAGGAAATTTAATACAGGGGTCAGTAAAAAGGCAATCACGACCCCATAAACAATAGGTGTGAGAATCCCCAGAAATGTCTGAATTCCTGTAATCAGTGTCTTCATATGGAAAACACCATAATAAAAGAGCATACTGGCTGCGATTACAAGGAAAGAAGTTACTCCCCAGCGAACATGTTGATTGTCCCAGCGTAATTTCATATTCTAATATCGTCCTCCTGAAACATGAATGCAAAATATGTGTTACTGTCTGCTGTTTGCACAGTAACCAATAAGTGTCTGTACTGTTATTTATTTAACAGCGATTGCTATCTATTATAACACAGTTTTGTCTCAATGTCTCATTAAAAAAATATAAAGTGGCGATGGCGTTTGAAAACAGGAACCGAAAACAGGAATTGAGATGCAACAAATTACAAAAGGAGCTCTCTTTCGAGAACTCCTTATTTTCACATGATTCTGTATATTATTTCTTAAGGTCATCAAAAATATGTATGGTATTGATAATCGCCTGGGCAGCACCTTCGATACCAAGCACACTGCTGTCAACGCTTAAGCTGTAGCCCGCTGCTGCACCCCATTTCTTATTGGTGTAGTAATTATAGTAACTTGCACGGCTCTTATCTGTTTTGGTGATCATATCTTTGGCTTCTTTAGGTGTCTTATTGTATTTGCCTGCAATACGCTTGATCCTCCAGTCCAGATCAGCATGAACAAAAACACTGAAACAGTCTTTATTATCTGCAAGAGCATAATCTGCACAGCGCCCTACCATAACACAGGGGCCTTCTGCAGCTAATTTCTTGATGGCTTCGAACTGTGCCAGGAAAACCTTGTGGTTCATAGGCATGTCTGTAAATCCAGCAGAAGAATATCCAAAAGAATAAGTATCCATTACAAGAGAATACAGAAAGCTGTTAGTTGGCCTCTCATCATGATTCTCAAATAATTCCTTGCAAATACCGCTGTCGTTTGCAGCATGCTCCAGAAGTTCTTTGTCGTAACACTTGATTCCAAAATATCTGGCTACTTCCTGACCAATCTGCCTGCCGGCGCTTCCATATTCACGTCCGATGGTAATAATTGAACTTGTTGTATTGTTCATATCTGCCACTCCCTTCTGCAATTCCTTTGTTACTGTTCACTTCGTGACTGGCAATTCATAGGAATTTTGTAAGATTATTATACACTACATCAGGGTAAACTGACAACTATTTTCTTAATTTTTCTAACAAATTGAGAAAATATTCTGGCAAAGGTGCGGAAAATTCCATATACTCTCCTGTTCTTGGGTGAACAAAGCCCAAAACCATGGCATGAAGAGTCTGTCCCTGGAGATGATAAGGATTTTTGCCTGAGCCATAGATCTCATCGCCAAGAAGAGGATGTCCAAGGCTGGTCATATGTACACGAATCTGATGGGTACGACCGGTTTCAAGGCGGCACTCGATATAAGTCGCATTCCCGAAACGTTCCAGGACTTTATAATGGGTGACAGCGTCTTTTCCATTTTTGTAGTTGATCGCCATTTTTTTCCGGTCAATTGGGTGGCGGCCGATCGGGCCTTCTACAGTACCTTCATCTTCCTTAAGATTACCTGCCACAATAGCCCGGTAACGCCGCTTGATAGTATGCGCTTTCAGTTGCTGGGCCAGATCACGGTGAGCCGTGTCATTCTTGCATACAAGAAGAGCTCCTGTAGTGTCCTTATCAATACGGTGGACGATTCCAGGACGCATAACCCCGTTAATACCGGACAGATTGCCCTGACAGTGGTACATAATAGCATTTACCAAAGTTCCGCTGGTGTGGCCATTTGCAGGATGGACTACCATTCCTTTGGGCTTATTTATCACCAGTACATCATCATCTTCGTATAAAATGTCCAAAGGGATATTTTCCGGAAGAATATCCGGTTCAGTCAGATCAGGCAGGGTTGTCTGAACCAGATCCCCTGCCTGTATTTTGTAGTTTGCTTTTACTGCTTTCCCATTGACGGTAACACCTTGTTCTTTCAGAAGCTTCTGAAGATAAGAACGGGAAAGTTCCTCATATTTATCGGAAAGACAGCGGTCTATGCGCACTCCTGCTTCATTTTCGGTTGCTGTAAATTCCAATTGCTCCATGTATCAGTAAAACTCCTCTCTCAATTACGCGGTATATGAAAAATCAGACAAATCAATTTACCTGGCAGATCTGTTCCCCGGTTTCAGAAAGTCAAAATCATTTTCTTCTGTATAACGGAAAAACATAAGAAATACCATCACTGTGATCCCACAGGTCACGTAAATATCTGCCACATTAAACGTGGGAAAATCAATCAGGGAAAAATAAATAAAATCTACCACATATCCACGGAAAACACGGTCTATAAAATTCCCCATTGCTCCAGCGAACACAATTGCCGCTGTATAAAGCAGTGGTCTATAATAAACAGTTGCAGGTGCTTTTATAAAAAGATATATAATAGCCACAAAAAACACAATACAGGTAAGCACCAGAAAAAGAATCTTATTCTGGAGAAGGCCAAATGCCATGCCTCTGTTTTCAAGGTAACGAAGGTTTAACACATTATCAATAAGAGAAATCCCGGAGGTTCCTTTCAGATACCTGATTGCAAGATACTTTGTTCCCTGATCCAGAAGAACCAGAAAAAGGATAAGCAGAATTCCTTTTAATTTAGGTGCTTTTAGTGGAAGATCATTGTAGTTTGAAGCTGTTTTATTTTCCATGATAGATTACCTGCAGATGGCGTGAATTCCCACAAGAAGCTCCTGATCCGTAACTGTCTTGTCAATAAAACTCTTTCCAAGACCATCCATAAGAATAAATTTAATCTGTCCCTGTTCCATTTTTTTGTCCTTTTTGGTAGCTGCAAGAATGTCTCTGGGAGAAAGTCCTTCCACATACAAAGGCAGACCGTAAAGCTTAAGGCTATGGCAGATCTGCTCGTATTCACCATTTGTGAGGAGACCTCTTTCCCTGGAAATGGCAGCTGCGGCAACCAGTCCGATTCCCACACACTGACCATGGAGAAGGTTAAAGTTCATCAGCTTTTCGACTGCATGTCCTATGGTGTGGCCAAGATTAAGAAGAGCACGCTCTCCCTGTTCCTTGGGATCCCGCTCTACAACCCCGGCTTTGATGGCACAGCATTTTCGGATCATAACGGCAAGCATTTCTGGATCCATAGTGCGGATAATCTTGTAATTTGCGCATACAAAGTCGAAAAAGTCTTTATCGCAAATTAGTCCGGTCTTTAGAATTTCACCCATTCCACAGCCAAATTCGCGCTCAGGGAGGGATTGCAAGGTGGCCATGTTCATATAAACCAGTCGGGGCTGATGAAAAGCGCCTACCATATTTTTAAACTGTCTGAAATCAACGCCAGTTTTACCGCCTACGCTGCTGTCCACCTGCGCCAGAAGCGTGGTAGGAATCTGGATAAAATCAATTCCACGAAGATAGGCTGCGGCACCGAAGCCGGATAAGTCTCCTGTTACTCCGCCTCCAAGAGCAACCACCAGACTTTTGCGGTCAAGCCCATTCTCAATAAGGCACTGGAAAAGATCCTGTACGGTATCAAGATTCTTGTATGCTTCTCCGGCGGGGAAAGTGAACTGGTATACATGATCGGATACTTTCAAAAGCTCTGCTTTCACCTGGTCTGCATAGAGAGGTGCTACTGTGGAATCTGAAACAATACACATGCTTTTCCCTGCAAGACCTTCGTCTGTCAAGGCCTGTGAAAGAAAAGAAAAGTCATTTTCAAAATAAATGGGATAACAGAACTCCCCGTCACGTTTTACAAGTAATTTTTCTTCTGCCATAGTTAAATCCTCTCCAAATGTATTATTGTTTATACGTATTTTCGAATGCGGACACCAAGGCGTCCTTTCTTTGTCTGTCTGGATACACCATCATAGATAAAGCGTCCTTTGCCGCGAACGGAAATAATATCGCCTTCTTTTGGCTCATATCCATTGGAGGTGATCAGTTTGCCGTTTACAAACACAAGACCGCTTTCAATAAAAGAAACCATGCTGCTTCTGGACGTCTGAAAAGCCAGCCCGATGAGAGCATCCAGCCTTACAGAAGCGCAGGTACCATTTATCATTTCAAATTCAGGTTCCGGAATCTCTTCTGCCTGCTCTACTCTGGAAACCAGAACGGTAGTATGTTTTACCCGAATAAGATTTTCAATAAAAAAGTCAGACATTTTATGAAGGCAGAAAAACCAGGCTTCTTTATCCTTGATGAGGATATCACCAACTACACTGCGGTCAACTCCAAGATTCAGGAGCGCTCCAAGATAATCTCTATGTCCAAGCTCCTCAGAAAAACGAAGAGCCTTGGGCTCTATTTTCAGGCAGTCAATAGGATAATCCCAGGAAAAACCAAGGCCTCCGGGGAAAAAAGCTGCCATCTGCCGTTCTGCATGCTCATAGCCACCGAAAAGCTTTACCTCTACGCCTATCTGATGAAGCTTAAGGGAAACAAGCATATTTTGTTCGTTTAAGTTAAGAAAATCCGTAAAGGTGACAATATCTCTCTGGTAAGAGAGATTTGCCAGCTCCCGGATTCTCTTAAGTAAAAATTCATCCTTATCCATAAAAATCAATAACCAGCTCTTACAGAAGGTGTAGCGCCGCCAAGAATATTCTGAAGATCACCAGTGATATCTACAGAAGAGGGACCAAGTACGAAGATGTAGCTGGAAATCTTCTGAAGGGAACCATTCAGGGAATAACATGCGCCAGATGCAAAATCAATAATACGCTGTGCAAGTTCTACATCAATACCCTCCAGATTCAGAATTACAGTTGCATTGTCAAGAAGTGTGTCTGCAATTTCCCGGGTGTCCTCCATGGAAGCAGGTTTGATCACACAAACCTCCATAGAAGAAGCCTGATTCGCACGACGGCTGCTTCTCATCGGAGTGATTTTGGAAGAAGCTACAGGGCGCTGCTTCTCAGCTGGCTGTTTCGCAGGAGCCTTGGCAGCAGTCTTTGGTGTTGCTGTATGTACAGGTTCTTCGTCAAAGGAAGTATCTGCGTCAGCCAAATCATCCTCTTTCTTACGACCGAATTTCTCGAAGAATTTCTTCTTAGGCTTGTCATCCATGGGATCGTCATCAAAGAAATCCCCCTCTTCGTCATCCATCAGATCCTCATCTAAATAATTATCTTCATCATAATCGTCATCATTCAGTTTAATAGAATCTAATAATTTATCAAAAACGCTCATTTTCAATCTCCAATCTTAATCTTCTTGCCGTGTGGCATAATTTCGTTCACCAAAAATACCGGTTCCCACACGTACCATGGTTGAGCCTTCCTGGACAGCAACCTGATAATCTCCGGTCATACCCATACTCAGAACACTCATGTTAACATTATTAATGTTTTTTGCATTAATGTCAACACTTAATTTCTTCAATGTGCGAAAAACTTCACGATTTTCTTCTGGATTTTTCACAAATGGGGCAATGGTCATAAGTCCCATCACTTTTATATGGGAAAATATGCTGATTTTCTCAAGAAGAGGAAGCACCTCATTCGTCGCTAATCCGAATTTGCTTTCTTCCTCTGCTACATTAACTTCCAGCAGAATCGGCATAACAAGATCTTTCTTTGCAGCTTCCTGCTCAATGGTCTGGGCAAGGCGAAGGGAATCTACCGAGTGAATCATGGCAACCTTGTCAATAATATATTTTACTTTATTGCGCTGCAGATGACCGATCATGTGCCACTGGATATCTGATGGCAGCTGGTCATATTTATCCATGATCTCCTGCACTTTATTTTCTCCAAAAACACGCGCACCGGCATCATACGCCTCCTGAAGCATGGAGACCGGTTTGGTCTTACTTACTGCCACCAATGTGACTTCACCTGGGTCACGGGAAACAGCAGCACAGGCTTTTTCAATATTTGCATTTACCTGCTGTAAATTTTCAGCTAACATTTATAAGCCTCCTTAAAAATAGTATATGTTAAACTTAGTAGAGAATATCCTGCTCTTTTACCTGGGAGGAGTCTCTGGCAATGCGGTCATAGCGGGAAAGTCCGTAGGATGTATTACTGGAAATAATGGCATATTCTTCATTCTGATCCAGTATATCTACCTGACGGAATACCGCATACCCTTGATTGATGCAGTAAACGCCTTCCAGAGAATCTGTTTCGCCTACAATAAAGCGCTGGTTGGAGTCATCTTTTACAATAGCATCTCCTTCCTTAAAAGCGCTTCTATCCACGTAATAATTGTAAGCTTCATCGGCAGAATCATCATCTAACTCAATTTTAACTTTACCGTAGATTGTAGCATTGATAAAGGTTCTTACGTTATTTCCGCTGGAATCTTTGGAAATCTTGTTAAAGCCTACACTTCCGCTGTCAGGATCAGTCGTGGCATATTCTGCCGGAATTACGTAAAAATCCTTGGATTCAATAGCGGAAAGGGGAATCTTAAGACCGGTTACTGTATTGGTAACCAGCTCAATATCCAGAAAACGGTCAGATGCATAGCGGATCAGACCGCGGCTGAAGTCAATTTTTCCATATTTGTTACCATCGATTTTTATGATGGAAAAATCGCCGCTCTGTGTCATATCATCCTTGAGAAATTTCACACGAATGGTGGAACGTCCCTCCAGCTTGGCGGCCTGTTTGTCGCTTAATGGAATGATCAGGCTCCATAATTCGCTGGTAATATTTGTATAAATGTTATCTCCGGCCTGCACCTTTTCGGATGTCTTCAGATCCGTTTCATGGTAAGAAGTCTGGTCAAAATCTGCTGCTGTAATGTTCTCCACAGTCTTATTCTCATAACCGTCCATAGAATAGAGGATAATGCCGTCTTCCTGGGCTTTACAGATATTCTGTCCACCGATGGTCACTACTTGTGAATCTGCATTCCCGTCAGTGGAAATTCCCTCATACTGAAGGATGCTTCCCTCCAGCTGGTTCTTAAAACTGTAGGTGTTGTTAAATTTACTTCCGGAAAATCCCTTGGAAAAGCTGAGCATAGAACTGCGGATTTTCTCCAGTTCGTCCGCAGTCAATGCAGACTTGGTTTCTGCAATTTTTCCGGAACTTAATCCGTAAACAGCACCGTTGGCATTGATCTTACTTCCCTCCCGGGCATAATAATTCACATAACCGGAGGATTCTGCCTTAAAAACACTCTCTTCCCGAAGAGAAATACCAGTGTAGGTCTCGTTTCGTGATAAAGGACCTGTGGTAACCTGGTAAGATTCGATGTGTGTGGAGGTTACAAGTAAAAATGCAGTAAAAATCATATATAATAACAATACACCAAAAGCAACGGTGGCAATATTCAGTCCGAATATGTTCTTTAACTGGACAAAAAGTCCTGCCATTTTGCCAGGCTTGTTAGATTTCTTCTCGGACAAGCGGATTCCCCCTTTGTTTTTGAGTCGGGCTCTGAATTTTCATACCAAACAATTGTACCATTTTTTGTCGGTGAACACAAGGAAAAGAAAACGAAAAGTGTGTGAACAAAGCTGGAAGCTGTGAACAGCCTGCATATCAAAAAACGAACATATTTTCAGAATATCTGTTTGCTTAATTAAGAAAAATATGGTATGATAAGAAAAAGTTGAATGAATTCCGGAGGAAAACTCTTATGACATATGGTAAAATCAGCAAAAAACAGCAGGAAATTTTAGAATATATTAAAAGTGAGATTCTGAACCGCGGATTCCCGCCAGCAGTTCGTGAGATTTGTGAAGCTGTAAATCTGAAGTCTACATCATCTGTTCATGCCCATCTGGAAGCTCTTGAGAAGAACGGATACATCCGCCGCGATGCCACGAAGCCAAGAGCCATAGAGATCATTGATGACAATTTCAATCTTGTCCGCCGTGAAGTGGTCAATGTTCCGCTTGTAGGTACCGTAGCCGCCGGACAGCCTATTCTGGCTGTAGAGAATGTAGATGGCTACTTCCCCATCCCGGCAGAATTTATGCCCAATGAACAGAGCTTCATGCTGAAGGTAAAAGGCGACAGCATGATCAATGCAGGAATCTTCGATGGTGATCAGGTTCTGGTAAAGCAGCAGCCAACTGCAGATAACGGCGACATTGTAGTTGCCCTGGTAGAGGACTCTGCCACAGTGAAGACCTTCTATAAGGAGAAGGGCTACTACCGCCTTCAGCCAGAGAATGACACTATGGATCCCATTATCATTACAGGAGAAATCCAGATTCTGGGTAAAGTATTTGGTGTCATGCGTTTTTACCAATAGTCATAAAAAATTTCCCCTTTAGCAAACAATTGCTGTTTCCAGACAATTGTTTACCAAAGGGGACTTTTTTATTTCTCTAAAAACGCATCCATCTCCAGAACCTTTCCATCTCTCCAGATTCTCTCCAGATCATAGAAAAGTCGGTTTTCCTCATCAAACACATGCACGATCACATCGCCGTAATCCATGAGAATCCAGCTGGAATTGCGGTTTCCCTCAATCTGCTTCGCCTCAAAGCCAGCGCGTCCAAGCTGCTCCTCCACATTATCGACGATCGCCTGAACCTGATTGGAGTTTGTACCGCTTGCGATTACGAAATAATCTGCAATTACAGAAACATTATGAATATCAATTATCTTAATATCCTGTCCCTTTTTATCATCAATTGCCTTGCAGGCAATCTGTGCCATCATTTTCTCTGTACTTACTGTACTCATTCTGATCTGCTCCTTTCTTAATAATGCATATACTGACCTAATATTATTTTAAATTCCTGCGAGAACAAAAGGCTTTAAAAGTGAAATAATATCCTCTGTCAGGTGGTACCTGGCCTTCGCTCGTGCGAAATATCTCGCATCTCGTAGAATGTTAATTCGCCAGTATATGCGGAGTATTAATTATCAGATACGTTATTACGCTTATTATGCAATTCTTTATAATAAATATAAGCCTCCTTGGAAGTTGGCTCAATATCATCGGCAGAATCTTCTTCCAGATACTCCAGGGTATCTTTTAGGATCTCATACATACACTCATCCAGGTCTTCAAACGCAAGTTTGCGAATTTCCGGTAAACGGCTTGCTTTATAACGCATGGGCTCAATATAATCTGCAATATAAATAATCTTTTCAAGAAGACTCATTTCACGTCTGCCAGTTGTGTGATAATTGATGGCAGAAAGAATCTCCTGATCGTCAATCCCATATTTCTCGTGAGCAATATAAGCTCCAAGACGGGAGTGGAGAAGAAACGGGTGACTTCTCTCAAAATCGGAAACCGGAATATTGTGTTCGCTGCACATCTTCAGTTTTTTCTTATTGGGAATGCATTTGGCGCAATCGTGAAGAAGACCGGACACCTGTGCATCTTTGATATCATATCCATGGACCATAGCCAGACATGCGCTGGTGTACATAACGCCCATGGTATGCTGGAAACGATCCTCATCCAGGTATTTGGAAAGTTTTTTTTCAATTTTTGCAAAATCGTAATCTGCCATGGTCAGACTTCCTTCTTTCTGTAAATTCCATTCTCTTTCATGTAAGAAATCACCTTATCCGGGACGTAATATTTCAGACTTTTTTCTTCTGAAATCCACTGACGGATCTGATGACTGGACACATCAATATTCATAGTATCCAAAAGGGCAAAATTTCCGTTGTACCTTGCAGAAAGACGCTGGATTTCCCGATTCAGTTCAGCGTAGGACGCATGATCCCGGACAGCCACCACAAGAGTACAGGCCCGACAGATCCGCTCTGGTTCCATCCATTCGTCAAAAGCAAAAAGAGAATCTGCACCAATGATAAAATAATAGTCTGTGTCCGGATTGTATTCTTTTAGCTCTTCCAGAGTGCGATAGGTATAGGTATACCCGGTCTCGTGCATTTCTGCAAGAGACAACTCAAAATGGGGATTATCTTCAATTGCAAGCCGGACCATATCCACACGCTGGTTATCAGAGGCTCTGCCAGCACGGTCCCGTTTATGAGGCGGGTTGCCGGAAGGCATAAACAGAACCTTATCCAGCTGGAATTGCTCATAGCTCTGCTCACCCAGGATCAGATGTCCCATATGGATGGGATCAAAGGTACCGCCCATGATCCCGATTTTTTTTCGATTATTTTGGCAGTTCAATTTTCTTTTTCTCTTTTTTACCTTCGCGGTATAATACGATCTTCTTACCGATCACCTGTACAACCTGGGAATGGGTGCGCTCTGCAAGAACCTGTGCCATTTCCTTAGGATCCTCCAGACAGTTCTGAAGCACACTGATTTTAATCAGCTCTCTCGCTGCAAGTGCTTCGTCAACAGCCTTGGTGTTTTCCGGTGTAAGACCGCCCTTGCCAAGCTGGATAATGGCATCCATTTTCATTGCCAGACTTTTTAAATATGCTCTTTGCTTACTTGTCATAATTTATCTCCTGAATACCTGCTGAATAGCTGCTATTTATTTATAATAATCAAATTCAAATCCATACATACGAACCGTATCACCCTCCTGAATACCGGCGTTTTCCAGTTCATCCAGAATGCCGCCCTCTTTCAGGAAACGCTGGAAAAAGGCGAAGCCTTTCTCAGAATCCAGATTGGTATAACCAAGCATTTTCTCGATACGTGGTCCTTCTACGATAAATACAGAGGGATCTTCCTCATCAACCTGTACGGTAAATGGAAGGCTCTCATTGATCAGCATATCTTCCGGGAAGAATTCCTGCTCGAATACGATTGCTTTCTTCGGACAACTGTCCAGAAGTTCCTTGATATGGAAAAGAAGCTCGCGTATACCCTGTCCGGTAACTGCAGAAATGGGATATACTTTGATACCTTTTGGTTCAAATTCTTTGCGAAGTCTGTCTACAGGATTCTCCTGACCGTCGTCAAAAATACAGTCCACTTTATTGGCTGCAATTACCTGAGGACGCTTTGCAATTTCCGGATTGTATTTCTCCAGTTCTTTGGTAATCTTATAAATATCATCAATAGGATCTCGTCCCTCTGTGGAAGCTGCATCCACAATGTGCACCAGAACTCTGGTACGCTCAATATGGCGAAGAAACTCATGACCAAGACCGACTCCTTCAGAAGCACCTTCGATCAGTCCAGGGATATCTGCGATGATAAAACCGCCATTCTCAGTATCTACAACACCAAGGTTCGGGCTTAAGGTTGTGAAATGATAGTTGGCAATTTTCGGTTTCGCATTTGTAACACGTGAGAGAAATGTAGATTTACCAACATTAGGAAAACCTACCAGTCCTACATCTGCGATCACCTTTAGCTCCAGAAGCACTTCAAGCTCCTGAAAAGGCTGTCCAGGCTGGGCATATTTGGGAACCTGCATGGTAGGGGTTGCATAATGCTGATTTCCCTTACCGCCGCGTCCACCGCGCAGAACGATCTGACGACGATTGTCACCGGACATGTCTGCAATTACCTTACGGGATTCAGCCTCCATGATAACAGTACCTTCCGGTACCTTTAATATAATGTCGGCACCGTCGGCACCGTGGCAGCGCTTTTTGCCGCCCTCCTGACCGTCTTCTGCCTTATATTTTCTTTTATGACGGTAATCACCGAGGGTATTCTGTCCCTCGTCAACTTCAAAAATGACGTCTCCGCCCTTGCCGCCGTCGCCGCCATCCGGACCGCCGTCAGGTACATATTTTTCCCTGCGGAAGCTTACATGGCCGTCGCCGCCCTTACCGGAACGGATATATATGGTAGCTCTGTCTGCGAACATTAAATCTCCTTTATAAGAAAAGGCTCCAAACCTTTATAGATTTGAAGCCTCCTGCTCTACGAATTACTCTGCCTCTACTGGTACGATAGAAACCTGTTTCTTATCGCGGCCTTTTCTGGTGAATCTTACAACACCATCGGTCAGTGCAAATAATGTATAGTCTTTTCCGCATCCTACGTTCTCGCCTGCATGGATCTTAGTTCCGCGCTGTCTGTAAAGGATGTTGCCGGCTTTAACAAACTGTCCGTCTGCTCTCTTCGCACCTAATCTCTTGGACTCGGAATCACGACCGTTCTTTGTGGAACCAACTCCTTTTTTATGTGCGAATAACTGAAGGTTCATCTTCATCATTGTTGTTACACCTCCTTGACTCTTACTGTCAAATATCGATTGTTATAACTATGCTCAATTTCTGTTAATCCAAGAATCAGGGAATCCATAAGCAGTTTCCCGCGCTCAGTATTCGGATTTGTTTTAAAATGGATGGATACATATCCCTCATCCGCTTCCGCTTCAATCTGCTCTTCCGTAAATTTCTCAAGAGAATTCACAGTAGTAATGATCAAGGCTGATACGGCAGCACATACAATATCCTGTCCCTCTTCGGCATAGCCTGCATGTCCTTTGGACAGAAAATCCAGATAAGAGCCTTTTCTCTTCTTAACTGTAATATTGATCATAACAGCACCTGATTAAGCGTTGATCTTTTCGATTTTAACTTTGGTGTACTGCTGTCTGTGACCGTTTTTCTTGTGATATCCAGTTTTTCTCTTGTACTTGTAAACGATGACTTTTTTAGCCTTTCCGTTCTCAACTACAGAAGCGGTAACACTGGCATCCTTAACGTCTTCTCCAACCTTTAATCCGTCATTACTAACTGCAATTACAGAATCAAAAGTAACGGTTTCACCAGCTTCAACTCCGAGCTTCTCAACTCTGATTACGTCGCCTTCAGCAACTTTGTACTGTTTACCACCTGTTGCAATAATTGCGTACATTTGTGGCACCTCCTATAGACTTTACTCGCCAAATATGGTGGTCTCTCGACTCTTAAACCTCTTTGTGCGGCATACTCGATTATAATAACAGGGAGATTTGGTTTCGTCAAGAGGTTTTGCGAAAAAAATTGTAAAAAAATAAAAATGAAAATCCATATTTCGGGTTTTCTGCTTATAATAATTTCGAAAATACGAAAAAGAAATTTCTTATAGTTTTACTTAGAGAGTGTTTGAAAAATCTCCTGACTTTATCTGCCTGATTTCCTCGATTACCGGTTTTCTGACTTTCTTTCGTGTCATCTCCAGAATGTGAAGCGGTGTAATATCTATGGCTTTACATTTCACCGGATCCTTCCTCAGATATTTCTGCAATACATGAAAAAGCTCGTCGTTATGATCTGGGTTTGTCATATTGATAAAATCAATAAGAATAATTCCGGACAGGTTGCGAAGCCGCAGTTGTCGTGAAATTTCCTTAGCTGCTTCCAGATTGATTTTGCGATAGGTTTCTTCGGCTTTTTTCTTTCCGGTAAATTTCCCGCTGTTTACATCGATGGAGACAAAGGCTTCTGTCTGCTGGATCACAATAAACCCGCCGCTGTTCAGCCAGATTTTTTCCTTTTGAACCTCATCCAGCGCGTTTTCCATGCGGGAAAGCTTGTATAACGGAAGAAGCTTGTCCTGATAAAAACGGGCTTTGCTTTCTTCCTCCGGACTTGTTTCTTTCAAATAAGAAGTGATCTGCTGAAAAATTTCAGGATCATCTGTTACAATGTCTGTGAGATTTTCGCTGTAAATATCACGGAGAGTGGTAAGGTAAACCGGTTCTGTTTCGTAGAGAAGGCTGAAACAGGTGCGGCTTTTGCCGTTGACAGCAACTTTTTCATACAGTGATTTCAGATAAGAAAGTTCCTGAAGGATTTCAGCCTTTTCAGCCTGGGCTGCGTTGGTGCGGACAATCAGGCCATATTCCTTATCCGGACGTGCAGCCTCTGCTTCCAGCCAGCCGGATAAAGTGTGGCGTTCTGAACCAGAGAGCTTACCGGATAGTCCGAACTTTTTTTCTCCTGTGGTGAGCACCAGATACTTACCGGTAAAATTTAAGTTTGCAGTCAGTGCGGGCAGCTTGCCCTTCATGGCATCACGGCTTACCTGCACCAGAATCTGGTCACCCGGACGCAAGGGACTGCCAGGTGCTTTCCCGGAGGCATAGATAACCTGCTCTGCTTCCTGAAGAGGAAAATAACCGCGTACTCCAGGTGCAATAAGAACAAATGCTGCCTGGATATTAGAAGCAATATTTTCCACCTGTCCTACATAAATATTTCCGAGAATGGACTGTCGGGCGGCTGCCTCCAGGCGAAGCTCCATAATCTGACCTTCTTCCTCGATTGCACAGGCATGACATTTGTTACCGCAAAGTTCCATGGTTGTTAGAATTAATTTCGTCACTTGATTCACCTGTTTTAAGTTTATTGAACTTCCACGCCAAGGAATTCCAACGATACAAATTTATGTTTTTTCTCATTTCCAAGATCTGCATATACTTCCAGACGATGAATCATGCAGGCAAATTCCGGAAGCTCCTGTCCAAGCCAGCTGGTAAATGCATCCATTACAGCATCTGGTTTGGTATAGTTGGCACTTGCAGAAGCAAGACTTAAGAAAATGCGGTTGTCATTCTGTAAATTCATTTTGTAAATAAAAGGTCGGATATCTACCTGTTTTTCGCCTTTTTTGGTTTCTTTTGTAACAAGGATCTCAGGCTGCTTTAAAAATTCCGTAATTCTTGTCTGCCATCCATCTGCCGGTGCTTTTCCAGGACGAAATTCCACCAGATAATCAGCTGCTGCCACCAGGGACATTGCCTTGCTCGCTTTTCCATCTTCCACCTGGCGGGCACTTAAAACATGAATACCATCTACCATCTGGCTGTTAAGACGTTGACAGATTTCATCAGTAGGAATCGTAGCGGTAAGCTCCATATCGAAATATTCCCCTGTACTGGTAACGCCAACTCCAAGAGGGGCAGCAAAGGACATGATCATATGAGGGCTGTAACCTCCAGAAAAAGCAATTGGAAGCTCTGCGCGGCGGATGGCTTTCTGGAAGTAGCGCATGGTGTCAAGATGTCCTACAAATTTCATAGGCCCTTCTTTCGTAAATTTAATTCTTACCTTCATAACATACGCCTCCTTCATAACGTCTTGCTCCGCAGCCTGCACATTTCTGACGGCAGTTTGGTGTAACCACTTCGCCTTTTGCCTGTTTCCACTCACGGATCAGAAACTCCTTGGTAACACCTGCATCTATGAAATCCCATGGGAGGATTTCATCTGTGCTTCTCTCTCGGAGTGTGTAGAATTCAATGTCAATTCCTGTTTCTGCAAAAGCCTCTTTCCAGATGTCGTAGCGGAAGCTTTCTGACCAGGCATCGTAAAGGGCACCTTTTTCATAGGCTTTTAAGATAACTTCAGAAGCACGGCGGTCACCTCTTGCAAGGAAGCCTTCCAGTGTGGTTACATCCGGTTCATGCCAGTTGTATTTAATACTCTTCTGGTTCAGCTGTGCACGGATTTCTTCTTTTACTACTTTTGCCTTGTCAATAAAATCCTGTTCTGTATACATTGGAGCCCACTGGAATGGGGTAAATGGCTTTGGCACAAAGAAGGATGTGCTGACTACGATCTGAACCTTTCCATGGCGTTTTTCCTTTGGAACGGTATCGTAATATTCTTCTGCAATACGCTCTGCAAGATGAGCAATTCCCTTCATGTCTTTTTCTGTTTCAGTAGGAAGCCCAAGCATGAAATAAAGCTTCACACGGTTCCATCCTCCAACAAATGCCTCATGCGCACCGTGAAGGATCACTTCTTCGGTAAGTCCTTTGTTAATTACATCACGAAGTCTCTGGGAACCAGCTTCCGGGGCAAAAGTAAGGCTGCTTTTCTTAATATCCTGAACCTTGCTCATAACATCCAGGGCAAAAGCATCAATACGAAGTGACGGCAGGGAAATATTAACACCTGCAGATTTAAATTCGTCGATCAGGAAGTTTACCAGCTCTTCCAGATGGGTGTAATCACTGGAACTTAAGGAACTGAGGGAAATTTCCTCATGACCGGAATTCTTCAGCATAGCTCTTGCAGATTCCTTCAGTTCTTCTACATCACGTTCACGGAGAGGTCTGTAGATCATACCAGCCTGGCAGAAACGACAGCCACGGATACATCCACGCTGGATTTCCAAAGTGACACGATCCTGTGTAGCTTTAATAAAAGGAACAACCGGTTTTTCAATCGGGCAATATCCTTTATCCATATCTACGATCAGCTGCTTTTGGACTTTCTCGGGAACTCCCGGACGATTTGGTGCAAAGGATGCAATTGTACCGTCTTCTTTGTATGTGACATCATAAAATGCCGGAACATAAATTCCCGGAATCTGAGCTGCCTTCAGAAGGAACTCCTCCTTGCTGCCTCCGGCTTCCTTATTGGCCTTGTATGCATCAAAAAGCGCATCATACACAGTTTCTCCTTCGCCAATATAAAACAGGTCAAAAAAGGCTGCTAATGGCTCTGGATTATATGCACACGCACCGCCTCCGATTACAATAGGACATGATTCGTCACGGTCAGCTGCTTTCAGTGGAATCTGGGAAAGATCCAGTGTCTGGAGTACGTTAGTATAACACATTTCATATCCAAGTGTGATGCACAGAAAATCAAAATCCCTGACAGGATCCTGGGACTCCAGGGCAAATAACGGGATATTCTGTTCTCTCATAAGCTTATCAAGATCAAGCCATGGGGAATAAACTCGCTCACACCAGACATCAGGGCGTTTATTGAACATATTATAAAGAAGCATCATACCAAGGTTGGACATGCCGATCTCGTAGACATCCGGGAAGCAAAATGCGACCCTGGTGGTCACCTCTTTCGGGTCTTTCATCACAGAGTTGACTTCCCCGCCGATATAGCGGGCTGCTTTGTCAACACTAAGTAATATTTCGTCACTAAGTGCTAATTTTCTCATATTTTTCCTTTCGATAATTATGCATATGCAACAATAAGGCAATGAATTTCTAGGAAATTCAGATTGCTGTAATATGCGTTTTAGGACTCAAAAATCTGTCTTTTCGTTCTAAAAATCTGAAAAACAGAGGGTCACTTTTAAGCCGGTTTTTTGGTTAAAAATGGATTTGGTCACTTTTTTCTATTTTCAAGCAAAAAAATAACCTCAGCATCTGGAAATGCGTGAGACCATTTTGATACCGGAAAACAGGACCATTAACAGTGTTTTTATTATAAACAGAAACGCTTAGAAGTTCAAGTATATAATTTTTATTCGGGAAAATTCAGAAAATCATGGGATTTTTCGCATTGAAATGATCATTATATAGAAAATCCGGCTAGCATAACAGGAAAAAGTATAAAATATCAGGTAGTATCAAGGAATGCTATAAAATGTTATTTAGTGTTATTTAGTGTTATTTATTATATCTTGTTAGGATTGACGGAAATTATAAAATTCCTGTTTGGTCACTTTTTTGCTGTAAATATTTATTCCTATATTATGAAGCAAAAAATGAACGCCATCCCTTTTAAACACGCATGATGAAATGCGGTAGTTTTCAAGAGATGGCGTTCATTTTGCTTTCATACATTGACTGGCTGATTATTTCATCAATTCTATTAGGTCACTTCTGTCAATTGGAATTTGGGGAATCTCGCGTGGCTGGGGCTGTCCGGAATTTTCAGCCCCAAGGGTTTCGGTAAATCGTTTCATGCTGCTGGCTGATAACTTTATTCTTCGAAGTTCTTTCCAAGGAAAGGTAGGAAACGGACATTTTGCGCAGATCCTAGCGTAAGGCTTGTTGATAAAATTATTTTGTCTCTGGGAACCGTTCCGTCCCCAGATCAGGTATCCGGAAGGATTAAAATCCGGGGCTGTTTTCTGACAGGCTTCCAAGCGTTCCTTCTGGAGCCGGATCTCGTCCATCACAAAATCGGCCAGGTATACCATTTTCGTGTTTTCCTCCGGGATGGTGATGGTATCCGTTCGATTGGGAAGATCATCTTTTACGGGAAGCTGCAGGCAGATGGTCTGGTTGTAAAAATGAATATCCCGGAACGTGACCGTAAGGATTTCTGAAATCCTCAGGCCGGCAGTGGATGCCAGAAGCATGGGAAGATAGAGAACCGGTGCTTCCAGTTTGCAGATCTGCAGCATTTGGAGAAGCTGCTGTGGAGAATAGGTGCCGGAAGGAACTTCGTAATAATTATGCAGATCCTCTTCTGCTTTTTTTCTTTCTTTCATTATGCGTACTGCATCCGCACTGTTATCCTGCGTTGTACAGTAATGGTTCCGTGCATCCCGGAAAAAACAGGTTACAGCATCACATACCCTGTAAAATTCGGAAGAGGGAACTTTTGCAAGGATATCCATCAGATCGCTGGCAGTCACGTTGTCCATGAAATGTTTTCCGAGGACCGGAAGAATATAAGCTGCAATAGACCGGTTGTACGCATTGTCAAAACAGTAGGAATGCGTCCAGTATGCATGGAATTCCTGTACGGTACACTTAAAAACAGTAATTCGCTTTTCTTCCACCTGTTTTTTGTAAACTGGATACATAGCCTCGGCTTCTGCTTCTGTATCGTAATATTTCGTTTGAACCATTTTGCGGCGTCCTGATTCGAAGGTGCAATTCATACGGTAACAATACTGGTTTCGGGCGGTAATGTAAAGCGGATGGGCTGAAAGCGTTGCCAAAACCAGGTTTCCGTTTGAGAAAATGTCTTTGAGTTTTGTCGGGTTGATCGTGTTCTGTGGCATTTTATCATTTTCCTTTCTGTTATGGATTTTTATGAGGTTCCTAAAAAGCGTTCCATTTTAACACCTCCGGTAAGCTTTTGGATTTCTTCCCAGGGGCAGTCTTTTTCTAACAGGATCCAGACAAACATATCACGGAGATCATACATGGTGATAATGGGAAGTCCATTCTTTTCCGTGATGTATTTTAATCTTGTATTTAGGGTTTCCAGGGTTTTTATTTTCCCACGGCTGCTGATGCAGAAGTTATCATTATCCCTTTTATCCGGGTGGGCGCGAAAGAAACACATATTTTTTTCCTGCCGGAGGACAAGTTCCTCACAGACAAAATCCGGGATCTGAAAAGAACGGTACCGTTCTCCTTCCAACTTCTTACAGCTGTATTTGGGATCTGCTGATTCAGAAGGAAGGCGTCCATCTTTTGTATATTGTTTATGGATGTTTAAGGTTTGGGTGCTGGAATCAAAATTGTTATAAGTAAGGCCAAGGATCTCACCAGGACGCAGTCCGCAGAACAGTGCCAAAAGAAACTCCAGGCGGTGTGCATATGGATCTTCATGTATGGCATTCAGGAATAATTTCAGCTGTTCTTTGGTATAAATACGAAGGCTGGATTTTGGTTCTTTGCGTTCTGTGATGTCAGATGCCAGGCATGTTTCAAGGAATCCCTGGTTCCAGGCAGAATAAAGAATCCTGCATAATAATTTATAGACTGCATATTCTGCACTTGTACAATAGTTCCTGCAGGATTCGATCAGGTTTTCAATATATTCTGCATCTACATATGGAAGAAGCGGATCGGCAGTGACCCGGGGCAGAATAATATGGTAGATGATCCAGTGGTATTTTACTTTTGTGCTTCCACTGGTACTCACTGGGACGTAGAGCTTTTCATACCAGTGTTTGAGGTATTCCGTGAAAGTAAATGGACACGGGCTGGATGCTTTCAGCTTTTCAAGCTCTTTTGGGAAAAGGCGGCTGGCTTTCTCATAAGCTTTTTCTGCATTGTCCCGTGTCAGAAACCCTGTGCGGGTACGGTGTTCAATAGTCTTAGAGTTAAAGTTTACAACCGGAGTATGGCAGCACCATAAATTTTTGTGTGAGAAAAATACGTTCTCTTCTGCTTTTTTCTGCATAAAGGACCTCCTATTTATTAAGGCGTAAAAACATCAGTGCCGACTGATGGCTGGCATTCGAACCAGTATTTTCCTGCCTTTATTACTATTATGTCGGATTTTGAAATCCTGTTTTGGGAAAAAATAATTTAGCTGATTTATCTTTTTAAATAAAATCATTTTATAGACATATATAATATGTATGAAAATGATAGAAAAGGCTTATTTTTATAAGAAAACATTGGAAAAACTAAGTTCGGCTGAATTGGAATCAAAGGCGCCTGTTTATACAGAAGAAAAAGACACACAATATAACAGATTGTTACACTGTGCGTCTTATAAAGAAATGAAAGTTTAAATTTTATCCGAAAAATATTTCATATATGCCGAGTCGTCCGGAAGGGCATATACCTTGCGGCTTCTCTTTGCCGGGGATTCTGGCAGAAGTCCATAAAGTAAGACATACTCTTCCATCTGTCTGCTGAGGTCATAGACCAGTGGCTGATGCTCTACATATACAGTATTGGTAAAATCCGGACTAGAATGCCCAAGGTTTTTTGAAATGGCTTTCATGCTGACTTTTTCGTTGGCCAAGATGGTAGCATTGGAATTGCGCAGTTTTCGCCAGTCGATTTTTGGAAAATTGTATTTCTTCAACAGACGATGGTACGGCTTTTTGTAAAAATTTTGTCCATAGGGCATACCATTTTTGCGGCAGCAGACATAGCCCAGATCACAGAAATCCGGTTCTGTGGCCCGGTTGTGTTCATAACGCTGCCGCTCCAGCAGGATCTCCGTCAGGACATAGTCAGGCAGTACAATTTTCCTGCGGCTGTTTATCGTTTTCAGCTTCTTTTCCTGGAATTGCATGGAGTGGTAGTTTTTATCAGGATCTGCATCCTTTGTGCGTCCAAGCTGGGTTTCGATAGATGCGCATTTGTTCAGAAAGTCGATGTTATCATACTTCAGGGCCCGGAGTTCCGAAATCCGGAGCCCGGTTGCAGTCGCCAGCAGCATGGGCAGGTAAAGGGATGGATCCTCCTGCCTGCACACATTCTGGAGACGGCTCAGCTGGACAGAAGAATATACTTTTGCAGCCCGTTTCCATGCAGTGGGGGTGGACATAAGACGCTGTTCTTCTGTCCTCTTCAGCCGGTTCACTTCTGCGGTGATTTTCATGGCATTGTTACAGGAAATATAATTTCTGTCCCTGGCAACCTGCATGGAACTGCTGACAACCGCACAGGCGAGCCTTCGCACATTGGGGGACGGAATCCCAAGCAGAACCTGGATGAGATCTTTCCGTTTCAGGGAAGGCAGGGAAATGGTACCCAGTGCAGGATCAATATAATTCAATATGATGTTCCGGTATGTCATATAGGTGTTGTAAGAAATATCTTTTTCGTCCCACATATAATAACAGAGCCAGTAATCATAAAATTCTTTTACGGTATAAGAATACGGGACAAACTGCTTCCGGCAGATCTGAATGAGTGCGTCATCTCTGGCAAGCTGGGCAGCTTTCCGGGTGGGAAAGCCACTGCGCTGGATCGATTTTGAAACTCCCGACTGGAAAACAAGTTTAAAACGGAAACTGTATCTCTTACGGGACTTTATATAACTTATACTTCCTCCAGGAAGACAGGAGACAACGCTTCCTAAAAAGAAGGTATCTTTCACAGATGGTTTTTCAATGCATTTTCCCTTGGGCATGGGAAACCTCCTTTCCCAGACTGTTCCGGATGCCAAGAACCGGATCCAAGGTGTTGCTTAATACAGATTGAATTTCATTATTTTCATCAGGAAAATTACAGCAGAATGCGATGGTGGAACTGAGTTTTGTGTGTCCAAGGATATGGGAAATGTTTTCGATATCCACTCCCATTTCTGCCAGTATATAGGCAGACATATGGCGGAGATCGGTCATACTAAGAGCTGGCAGAAGGGCCGCCCTTGTGATGTCTCTAAGTGCTGCACCTGGGGTAGAGATGGATTTTATTCTGGCAGTGGCGCCAAGGCAGACATAATCCTGAAATTCTGTCGTATCAGGATTGGCTTCCAAGATCAGGCGGTTTTCTTTTTTTCGTTTGGAAAGCTCCTGGAAAATGAAATCTGGTATTTTCAAGGTCCGGTTCTGGGCAGTTCCAAAAAGGTTCTTAAATGTTGGATTGTCAAGATGAGCCCTGTTATCGGTACAGAGTTGCTGAATAGTTAAGGTATGTTCTTTGGAATTGAGGTCTGAATATTTCAGTCCCAGGATTTCTCCTGTAGAAAGCCCGCAGAAAAGGGCAAGGAGGATTTCCAGATAAGAGGATGTTGTGGAAGCCTGATCAAGCAGTTTCCGGATCTGTTCGGTGGAAAGGAATACGGATTTATGCTGAGGCTCCGGATAGTGTTTTAGCTTGGGAAATTCCTTTTCCGGAATATAATTATTCTGGTAAGCGGACCATAAGATGATATTTAATAACTTATAGGCATAATAGCCTCCATTCTGGCAGTATCCCTGGCAGGAATCAAGCAGTTTATTCAGGAACTCTTCGCTGACACAGTCCAGGAGAACGTCATTCTGAAGATGTGGAAGGATGATCTGGTATAGGACCCAGCGGTATTTGAATAAGGTACTTTTGCTGGTGGAATAAGGTGAGTAGACTTCACGGAACCAGTAGTCCAGATATTCAGAAAAGGTAAACGGGATCTTCCGGGACTTTTTCAGCTGCTGGATCTGACTGGAATAGGTCTCCAGGGATTTCTGGTAGCTTTCCTCTGCTTCCTTCTCTGAGGGAAAGCCGGTATTATAGCTGTATTCAATAGTACAGATAAGCGGATTTACTGTCTGGGTGACGTGTCCCCATGAACCATCCTCATTTTGAAATATAGGTGTTCTTTTTTCTTGCATTGTTTTGCTTCTCCTATGTGTATTTTTATGTAAAGGAAAAAGGATGATAAATAAAAAATGTATAGCGCAGTGGGAACACTATACATTTCAAAAATTCCTTTTTCACCAAAGGTTACCAAAACCATTCTTTCAGCTTTCCTTACTTTCCAGAAATTCGATGGCTTCAAAAACATTGGAAAAGGTCATACATTTTCTGAGCAGCCACTGATTTCGTATGTCAGTATCTTCTAAACATGGCATACCTTCATCCAAAAGTCTTGCCAAAGTCTTTTTGGCATATTTCACTGCAATCGGATAATCTTTTGCAATCTTTGCAGTGATTTCTCTATTTCCCTTTTTATATAAAGGCTCTTCTAACTTTAGGTCAGAAATCACTTTCTCTTTCTCAGCAGTAGTTTGCAAAGAAGGCGTATAATATCTGCGGTGCAGCATGAGCCAATATTCAATACACCCCGTTGTCATTAGCAGACGAACACGCGTATTCTTATTCCTGCCAAATTTCCTTAAGCGTTTTATTATTTGATACCGTTCATTTACTTTATCAATATCCTTTGTTTCAACATCAAAGAAGAACCAAATTTCGTTAATAACCTCTTTATAGTCTCTGTACAATGGATCTTTAGCAAAACGATCACTTGCTCTGTCAAATAGCCCAGTTTCTTTCGGATACTCAATTACAGCCACATCACTGAATTTATGCTTCAAAAATTCAGTATATGCCTGTTCACTTTCTCCTTCACAAAACACTCTGATAATAACTTTACCAGATCCTCTGCCTCCAGTTTTTCTTGCCATTATTCTACCTCTTCAATCTCAATGTTAGGAGTGGCACCATATTTTCCAACCAAATAGCCTTTCCGGATATTATCGGTTGTCTTGGTAACAAAATCAGTCACGCTGTAAAGCTCAGATGAGCCATCAGACCTTTTTTTATCTGCAAAATAAATCTGATCTTTTCTCATAAACTCTAAATTCATAAGTTCAGTGTTATGCGTGGTGAAAATAATCTGGCCACCATTGGGATTGCTTTTTTTGCTTTGAAACTTTGCAATAATGAAATTAACAAGCATAGGGTGTAATTCCCTCTCTAATTCGTCTACTAATAAAATGCCTCCTTTATTAAGGACAGACTCAATTGCAGGTGCAATTGACATCAATTTCCTTGTTCCATCTGATTCATCCTCCAATTCCAGATGATACAGTTTGTCCTCACCTGCAGCATTAATGCCCTTATGCCTGGTTTTCGCTTTTACCTGGCTCATTTTCAGCTGGCCTTCCGAATTGTTGGAAGTCTCAGACAAAATCTGGATAAATGATGTCAGCGCAGCCTTCATGCTTTCTGGAATATCATCAGGAAATTCAAGATTGTTTCCAATTTCCTTGTTTTCTACCTCAAACTGCATCTCTTCAATTCCAAAGTCTGCTGTTTTTGCATAATCCGAAATAACTTTAAGCATATTGCTGTCATTGTAATATTCCAGCAACTGCCTCGGAATGTCGGTATAATCCCTGGAAAAGAAAATATCTTCCCGAAACCATTTCATTGCATTAATACATATCGTATCATTCATTGTACACGCAACTGAGAAAAACAGCTGGTTTTCAGCTACCGTTTCACTTATTAATTTTCTCCTTGCTTTATCCTCAGTAAACGTAAATTTCTGTCCTTCTCTGACAAATACCTGGGCTTTTTGTCCTTTGGGTGCATGATATAAAGACTCTCTTACTATTTTTTGCTTCGTTGCAGAAAATGAATACCAATATTTTATACCGCCATTAATATAATCAAATTCAAACTCTGTTGGTTCATTTGCAGAATAATCATTGAGTGCAAAAGGTACTACGGGAACCGCAGCTTTTTCATGCTGTGTTCTCTGTGCATTTCGAATAAACTGAACAGCTAACCAAAATGCCCGGATTACGTTACTCTTGCCTCCACCATTTTTTCCATAAATGGCTACACCTGGTAATACCTTCATATTATTTTGTTCGATCAGACAGCTTTTAAACGATGCAAGTCCAACTGCCTCCATAGAAAGAATAGCTTCATCCCTGAAAGATCTATAATTTTTAAATCGAAATTCTACTAACATATTTTTGCACCTCCGATATTATTATATCCATAATATGCAGGAAATTCAATTTAAATTATTATTATTTTGATTTTTTTCGCCTTGATTTCTTAGATTTTTCTTTATAGTTGTTCTCTTCCTTCTTCCATAATATTTGTTGCTGAATTGGAATCTGAGCTTCCAGTTTGCAAGTTTAAGTTCAGATTTAGCTAATCGCTTGCAAAAGTAAATTCTGGCAAATCAAAATATCATGATTTTTATGGAAGTTAGTTTTGCAAAGTTCTTCAAAACTGGAATTTACTATTAGAAACAAGTTGTTTTATGCTTCATATGCTGATATTCTTTTTTGAGATCTTAATCCTCTGAAAAAAGAGTCACGTTAAGCGGAGGTCGAATTTTATTTCTTTTTTCGCAAGATCAAATTCCACCCCTCATTCGGTTCAGTATTTCTTCCGAATGGCGCTACGTTTTCTTATTTTTCAGTAATAGAGATGTAAGGCTAATCTCGTTAGCGGGAATGGATTTTATTCCTAACTTGTCAAGAATATCCCCGCCATTAATGAAGCTGAACAACTGGTGTGCCGACTGGTTATTCAGTTTTTTTCTGTTATATGAGTTGATATGACTCATCATAAGATTGATATCATCCTGAGTTAAGTTATCAAAAGAGGTTTTCTTCGGAAGCACACGACGAATCATCTCATGTGTAACTTCACAACCACCTTTTTGATCAGAACGCTGTGGATCACAATAAAAGATATGTGTTCTGCGACCATTGCCCTTATTAAATTCGATTGCCAGCGGGTTAGTAAATTCACTTCCTCTGTCTGTCAAAATCACCTGGAAGAGGCTAGTGAATACTTCATGTCTTAACTGTTTATACAACCAGTCAAATATTTCTGTAGCTGCTTGTTTTTGATATACTGGTGATGGATTTCCAGCACACGGGTACAGGGGGTGAAGTCTTTATAGGTAAGGCCAAGTATCTCTCCTGTATGCAGGCCGCAGAACAATGCAAGAAGGAATTCCAGACGGTGAGGGCAGGAACTGCTGTATACCGCATTCAGAAAAATTTTAAGCTGTTCGCTGGTATAGAGTAATACGGTTGTTTGGGGCTTTTTATAAGCGGCAGGTGAAGGTGCGGGATTGCAGCTGACTTCTCCGTGTTTCCATATATCATCTGAAAAAAGCTGCAGCAGTTTGGCTACGGCATATTCGGTACCTTCGCAATAAGCTTTGCAGGCATTGATCAAATCTTTTAGATATTTGGCATCGACATTGTGAAGAAGCGGATCTGTTGTAATGTTGGGATCGATTAGGTTGCGGATGACCCAGCGATTCCTTATAATTTCATTTTTGCTGCAATTATATGCAAGGTATATTTTATAAAAATAATAGCTCAGGTATTCGTTGAAAGTAAAAGGGCAATGGTTGGCACTTTTCAATTCCACAAGTTCCTTTGTAGAAATACGTGCTGCTTCTTCGCAAAGTGTTTCAGCTGTACTGCGCTGCAAAATGCCGTTATGGGTAACGGAACGGATTGTCTGCGATTTAGGGTCTACTGTTCTGGTGCGATAGCTCCATAAATGTTCATGTGATAAAAATACGTCTTCTGTTCGGTTCATAAAATCCTCCTGAAAAAATAGATAAGACAAAATGTTCAAAGGTAATCTGCGGCAGGCTGCCCAGGCAGGAAAACGTGTTGCCTTCATCATAAATATGTCTGATCATGACTTTTTTGAAATGATCTTCGTCCAGAGCGGAGGCTGTATCAATTATATCTTCGACCGTAATATTTCCATGCAAACAGGAGATATCTGTATTATGGCATCAGATATTACCCATTCTTTAAGTGCTTTCCATGATAAAGACGTCATTATGAATATTCTTATACGAAAAAGCACTTTTGAACAGTCGTTTTTCGGACTTCTGGATGATAATACCATTCTTTCTGACTTCTTCAAAAGAACTTTCTATCAGACTTCAGAAATTCCCTATCTTCTTTTTCATACAGGAAAAGATTCCGTTCTTTCTGACCTCATTGACCGTGCATATACGGAATGTGCACAACCAAAACGATATAGAAAACAAATGGTCAATACTCTGCTTTCTCTGTTTTTCATCAATCTATTTCGCCGTCATGAACAACATACAGAGCTTTCTGGTATCCATCCGAACTCTTCAGAGAAAAATCTGATGTATATTCTCCGTTATATGCAGGCTAATTATAAGACAGTTTCACTGAAAGAACTTTCTTCAATTTTTAACTACAGTGAACGTCAGTTACAGCGTATTATTCAGAATGCTACCGGACATACATTTATTGAAAATATTCAGAATCAGAAAATGAAACAGGCCGCTGATCTTTTACAAAACAGTACACTTCCTGTTTCAGAAATCAGCGAACGAACAGGTTTCCAGTCCTTGAATAACTTCAGAAAAATTTTTTTCAAATATTTCAATATGACACCATCTGAATACAGAAAAACGTGCACCACAAAGCACACGTTATCCATAAGTTTGTAGAAAAATCCTATAGCAATAAACAAATTAATAGAAAGATATTGCTTGCAACGTTCCTGCAATTTCAGATCACCGGAAAATATCCGCACCGACATGGATTCGTTGCGACTACGAAATTGATACAATTTAACGGTGCACACCCTTGTGAACACCCCTGTTCGCCTTTCGTTAAATAATTAAAATAGGCTACTCTTTTGCATATTTCTGATCAGCCTGTTTCTTCCATAAAAAAAGAGACATTGACATAATTTGATCAATATCTCTTCTGCTGCTTTGCTGAGACATATTCTTCCGACTGGATATACTCTCTCAGGGAAGCATCAAATTCATCCTTGACGGAATCCAGTCCATAATAAAACCGCTACCACACCGAAACAAAGGATATGTCTCTATTTTTGGTAAAACCATAGATGTAGGTTAATCATGTTTTTTTAATCAGCGTTTTGATACTCACTGTCTTCCCCAAATAGCTACCGAATTTGACCTCACGATCAATTCTTCGACAGGCAGACCAATCGGGCAAATGTTATGGCAAGCTAATGATTTCCCGCATCCCTCAAAATAATTTTCCTTATATTGAGTTGAAACCTCATTCCGATGGCTTATTTCCTGTTCTTCATTCAGAATCCGAAATGCGTTGACTGCAGCAACAGCGCCTGCGAAAGTCCCATTTGCAGAGAAGTTAGGACACACTTCAAGGCAGCAGCCACACATCAGACAGCGTGCCGACTGGTATCTCGGTTCATGTGTCCACGGATTCATATAAGCTTCACTTTCAAGCCAAAGGTTCAGTTTTTTCAAATTTTCAAACAGAATTGACCGGTCAACGATCAAATCTCTTACAAGCGGAAATTTGCTTAAAGGTTCCAAGGTGATTGTAGAACCTTTTAACGTATGTAGAAATGTAGAGCATGCCAGCCTCGGACGTTCGTTAATCAGCATGGCGCAAGCCCCACATTTTCGCACCATACAGCTACATTCCCAGCTGATGGGAGTAACTATATTCCCTGAATTATCTTTCAAAGGGGTTCTACTGTTCAATTCCTTTAGAACATTGGCAACAGAGCTGTTTTTGCTTCCGTCAAACTCAAATTCCTGCCAATAACTGTCTGATTTCTGACTCTCCTGCCGCCTGATTCTTATTTTATATACCAAGTGAATCACCGCCTTTCTGGAACAGGTACAAAGGAAATCTGTATCTGCTTTCCATCAAATCTGGCTACCGTTGTTTTAAGGTAATCATCGTCATTGCTCTTCGGATAATCCTCCCGCCAGTGTGCACCACGGCTTTCTTTTCTTGCAAGAGCACTCTTTAGAACTGCCATGCCAAGCAATGGAAGATTTCCTGTTAGCGCTTGTACCGTTTGAATCCCATTTAACAACGTATTCTCATTTCTGACAACGCCCATAGTATCCTGCATCACTTTGTTTAATTGCTTTATTTCTGAAATTTGAGACGTTGGTGGAAAATCTATCTGTGTCGCACAAGATAGATCTACTACATCTGCCTGTTCACATGCTGATTTTGCCGCAACACGTCCTCCGTATAACGCTCCTAACAGAGAATTTCCACCAAGACGGTTGGCACCATGATATTGGGCACAGCATTCTCCGGCAGCGTAAAGATTCTGAATCGGCGTTCTGTGCTGCTCATCCACCAGAATGCCTCCCATAAAATAGTGAATTCCCGGTAAAACAGACACCGGTTCCTTTCGTATATCTTTATGCAGATAGGTCATACAATCGTCTGCCAGACCAGATAGCTTATTTGAAATAATCTCCTCCGATATTTCCGTCATGTCAAGAAATACCTCTGATTCATGGCTGACCTTCCATATCTCTCTGGCGGTAATATCTCGTGGCATCAGATTTCCAAGCTCCGGGTATTTTTCCTCCATGAAATACCATTGTTTTCCATCTTTCATGGCAAACAACCTGCCACCTTCCCCTCTGGCCGCCTCGCTGATGAGCATGCGTTTTCCACCACATTTCACAGTTGTCGGATGGTACTGGATCATCTCGCCATTTGCCAGAGGAACACCAAGCCGGAACAATTCTGCGGTGACTTCTCCTGTATTGCTCAGCGAACCCGTTGTATTTCCAAACAATCCGTGCATACCACCGGTGGCAACAATAACCGCATTCCCCGGTAATTCCACAGTCTCCTGACTGTATTCATCCCTGATTACGCAGCCACAACAAATATTGCCACACAGACGAAGTGTTAGGAAAGAATGATGGCTGAACCGTTCTACCATACCAGATGCTTCTTTCCTGCGAACAGCGTCTATCATAGCTGTCATGATCTGCTTCCCGGTATCGCTCTGTGCAAAAGCAGTCCGTTTCTTTTTCTGCCCGCCAAAATTCCGCAGATCCACATCATCATAGCCACTCATGTTAAATTTAACTCCAAGTTTTAGCAGCCAGTGCACCAGCTCCGGTGCTGCCTGTGTCATTCCCCAAACTGCATTTGGATCTGCCAGACCACATGCTGCCTTTATTGTATCTGTAAAATGTTCTTCGGGACTGTCGTTTTCATCTTTTGTATTCAAAGCTGCGTTGATACCGCCCTCCGCCATAACAGACTGTGCCCGCTCTGACGGAAGGGAGGAAACCAGTTTTACATTGCATCCATTTTCCGCTGCCTGCAAAGCCGCTGAAAGTCCTGCCAGTCCAGCACCTATAATAACAATTGTCTTACTCATAGATATTGCCACCCAATATAATATAAAATAACCGCTCCCGCTATAAAAAGAAGAAGCACCGAAAGGATCAAATAAATATCACTCCTTCGTTCTTTATAACTGATGATTCCCAGTGATACGAGCAATGGGCGGATATTGATAAAAATATGGACAAAGATTGCCGCTACGAACAAAAGCTGAGTTACCATCTTTACCGTTGTAAAAGGGAACAAAATATATGTCCCATTCTGCACCTTTCCAAACAAGCCAATATGGAATAACAGCAGAATCATTATTGCCATCCCACTGGCTCGTCTCGCCCAAAATATGACGTTTTGTTTCAGATACATTTTTCCTGATTGCTTCGCTGTCTGTAAACTCTGAACTGTCAGGATGACACCAATCACCGTATGCACAACAAGAATACCAACACCAACCCATGCAAGAAGTTTCCCTGCACTACTTCCAACTCCGTTCAGCATAAAGCTGCCCATGATTCCATGAATCATAAAAATGAGAAGCATTAAAACAGACAAAATCGTATTCCATTTTCTCATAAATTCCCGCTCACCTCATTTCTTCGCTGTCCATGATCATATAGTCCATCTGTGTTAGCGTTGTAACGTCAATAAAATCATCCGATGCCAGGAATACATCATACTTTCCACTTACCACTCTTGATAGCATCATTGTGTTACTGTACTCTTTCAGATCTACGAAAAAACCGGCCTGTTTCAACCTGTCACAGAGTTTCTTAGCATAACTGACAAGCGGATAATCCGTCTCAGATACATATAACCGAAAACTAATGTCCGTTTTCATGAGATCTGTTTCATTTGTTTCCGAATCGTCCAGTGCCAATTCTTTTAATTTATTCCGGGTGTTCTCGTTGTCGAGACCATCTGACATCATATTAATACCGAGAACATAAGAGCCTTCCAACTGTGCGGAGGCTTGAGCCGCCTTTTTTGACTTCGGTGTTGCTCCTGTGACTGCATCAATCATAGAAGGCGGTGAATGTAATATGACACCAAAACCTACAAGAAAAACAATCGTAACAACTAACAGAATCAGTTTTCGTTTCACATTCCCACCTCATTTCCTATTTTTTCAAAATTCTCATTGCGTTCAAAACAGCAATTATGGTAACGCCTACATCACCAAATACAGCTTCCCACATTCCCGCAATACCAAGAGCGCCAAGAATCAGGAACACACTCTTAATTCCAAGGGCAATCACTATATTCTGCATGACAATTTGCTTTGTCGCTTTTGCCACATCAATCGCATCCACCAGCTTAGATGGTTCATCTGTCATCAGAACCACATCCGCAGCTTCAATGGCCGCATCTGAACCAAGACCACCCATTGCGATACCAACATCCGCACGAGCAAGGACAGGAGCGTCATTGATACCATCACCAACAAAAGCTAATTTGCTTCCCTGTCTCTTTTTACTGTCCAAAAGCTCAACCTTTTCCACTTTTTGATCAGGAAACAGTTGTGCATAATATTCATCCAACTGCAATTCTTCCGCAACAGCCTTTCCGATTTTTTCATCATCACCAGTAAGCATGACTGTTTTTTCCACACCGATATGTTTCAAATCAGAAATTGCTTTTTTGCTGTCCGGCTTTACTTCATCTGTTATCAAAATGCATCCGGCATATTGACCATCTACTGCTACATAAACCTTTGTACCAACTTTTTCACAGGCTGTGTACTCCACATGCTCTGAATCCATAAGTTTCGTATTGCCAGCATAAACTTTCTTCTTTCCTGCCATGGCACTGATTCCATATCCGGAAATTTCCTTGTAATCAGAGATAACTGATTGGTCAATTTCTTTTCCATAAGCAGAGAGAATGGATTTTGCAATAGGATGGTTAGAAAAGCTCTCTGCCTGGACCGCATACTCCAGAACCTGTTCTTTTGAAAATCCATTTGCAGGCAGAATATCAGTCACATTGAAAACACCCTTTGTAAGTGTTCCAGTTTTATCGAACACAATAATGCTGACATTATTAAGCGCCTCTAAATAATTACTTCCTTTTACAAGAACACCTCGTTTAGATGCCGCACCAATACCTCCGAAGAAAGTCAGCGGGATTGAAATGACCAATGCACATGGGCAAGATACCACAAGGAAAACAAATCCTCTGCGAATCCACTCTGTCCAACCTCCACCAAGAAGGATCGGTGGCAGAATTGCCAGAATAGCTGCTAAGATTACAACAACAGGAGTGTAATAACGTGCAAATGTAGTAATGAAATTTTCTGTTGGTGCTTTTCTACTGGACGCATTCTCCACAAGATCAATAATCTTTGAAGCAGTAGATTCACCAAATGCTTTCGTTGTCTTAATCGTTAAAACACCCGTCTGATTCATACAACCGGAAAGTGCTTCGTCTCCTTTATGAACGCTTCTCGGAACCGATTCTCCAGTTAAAGCCCTCGTATCCAGCATAGAATCTCCATCCAATACCACACCGTCTAATGGGATTTTTTCACCAGGCTTTACAATAATAATCTCACCAATGGCAACACTTTCAGGAGATATGGTAATCAATTCTCCGTTCCTTCTGACTGTAGCACAATCCGGACGTATATCCATTAAATCTGATATAGATTTTCTGGAACGCTCAACAGCCAATGACTGGAAAAATTCACCAACTTGATAGAACAGCATAACAGCAACTGCTTCCGGATATTCACCAATGACAAAAGCACCAATCGTAGAAACGCTCATCAGGAAATGTTCATCAAACACACGTCCCTTTGAAATATTCCTCACAGCTTGCCATACAACATCCCCGCCAAGAATAATATAGGAGACAATGAGAAAAACTAACTCGACAGGCAGTGGTACTTTCGCAAAAACTGTCAATGCCATACCAATACCATAGATTGCTGCGCCAATCGCTAAACGAATCGTCAACTTCTTGTCCTCATTGTTATAGGATGTATTGGTATCCTGTTTTTTTGCAGGTATATAGTATTCCTGTGCAATTTCGGAAACTTCTACATCTGGCTCATGGCTGTGGACAATCGTTTCAATCTGACTGGCTATTGTATTTGCGGCAACTGGAGCAACATTGATTGTCAGCGTCTGCTTCATCAAATTTACAACTGAGGATTGTACTCCATCCAATTCTCCGACTTCTTTTTCAATTTTTGCAGAACAATTCGGACAATCCAATCCTTTTAACGAATAACTCTTTGTAACATTCATAACGGTTTCTTCCTGAACTTCCACATCGGGTTCATGACTATGAACAATCGTTTCAATCTGACTGGCTATCGTATCTGCGGCTGTCTGAGTAACATTGATTGTAAGCGTCTGCTTCATCAGATTTACCACTGAGGATTGCACTCCATCCAACTCTCCGACTTCTTTTTCAATTTTTGCGGAACAATTTGGACAGTCCAACCCTTTTAATAGAAATATGCGTTTCATGATAATCTCCTTATAATTTGTTTAATTGTTCAATTACTCAACTATAATATTAAAAAATATTATTTCTGCCAAAGATGCTCAAATCCCTTGTCAATAATCTCTTTCACATGATCATCTGCCAGCGAGTAGTAAACTATCTGTGCTTCTTTACGGAATTTTACCAGATTCGCTAGGCGTAATGCCTTTAACTGATGCGAAATTGCAGATTTTGTTACCCCCAGTAGCACTGCAAGATCACATACACACATCTCACTCTGTTCTAGAGCGTGTAAGATTTGTACTCTAGTTCCATCTCCAAATAGCTTAAACAAAGAAGCCAACTGGATATAATCATCTTTTGGCTGCATCTTGGATTTCACATCATTCACAATATCCTCATGAATTACATCGCAATTACAAATATAAGACGTTTTTGACATATATTCACCTCCAAATAATAGTTGAACAATTACTCAATTATTATTATACTTATTTTTAAATTAATGTCAATAAGCTGATGTTAGTTCCCCATAAATTTTACAATTAAAACCAGCTCTTTATTCTTTTCTTAATCTTTTTTTCCCAGTATACCGTTTTGGCTTTCTTGTCACACTTCCTGTAAATTCCGATTGAACAAAATCGCTGCGCGATGGCCTGCCAAGGCTATGGCGCAGTTTTTCTTTACACTTTAATAAAAAGCAGTGGAAACCAAGTCCTACAAGTAGTATTGTTAAGTCACCACA
>NZ_JBDPGY010000024.1:0-58194 GCF_039841815.1 Ruminococcus sp. 1001136sp1
TTGCGAAGAAGCTTATTCTTCAGTTCCTGATAATTCTCAATGATACCATTGTGAACGCCGACCACATTTCCATCATCAGAGGTATGGGGATGGGCATTTGTCTCAGAAGGTTCGCCGTGGGTCGCCCAACGGGTGTGACCGATACCACAGGTACCAGCCAGAGCATGGCCATGATCGGTTTTCTCCGCCAACGCTTTTAGGCGGCCTTTCGCCTTTACAATTTTCGTCTTATTTTCCCCGTCACGAACGGCAAGACCGGCTGAGTCATAGCCGCGGTATTCCAGTTTCGATAAACCATCCAGAAGGATGGGCGCAGCCTGGGAATGGCCGGTGTAGGATACGATACCACACATAAAATTTGTTCTCTCCTCTATAGCTGTTTATTACCTATCATTTATTGAAGATCATAAAAAATTTTAGGTTCTTCAATATCTTTTTCAATTCTTTCTAATAATGTTTTTGTAGTATGATAATATAATTTTGCTGAATTATCTTTATAATATGGATTAATAGGTTTTATACTATTATAATATTTTAACACTTTATTAATCGAATTTTTAATTGATTCTATTGAGCACACTGCATCTATTACACTATTTCCTCGTACTCTTCCTTTTTGACGATCTCCGATATTAACAGTATATACCCCTAAACTTGGCGCCTCTATTATACCAGAAGAGGAGTTTCCAATAAGACAAATGCTGTTTTGCACTAAGTAATGATATGCATCCGTATGTAAATTTTCAAAATAACACGTATTATCAGTCTTTTCTACATAATCTTTTACAGTTTTTCTTATAATATTTGAATTGGTATCAGCATTTGTCCCCAAAAAGACAAAATAATAATCTGAAAATTCCTGCAAGGCATGTAATAAGGTGTTTATTTGATCTAGTGTACTTACATTAGTTAAAGTTTCCGGATGAAACAAAATAACAAAATATTCTTTTTTAGGTATAGACTCAATTTCTTTTGGAACATTTTCTTGTTCTATATAAAGACAATTCTCAGCTCCTAAAGCGCCTAAATAAAATACTCGGTCAGGGCTTTCTCCTAATTGAATGACTCTTTTTCTGTATTCTTCAGTTGCAGTAAAATGATATAAACTCATTTTGGTAATTGCATGACGAATAAATTCATCATAATTACCATATGTAGCTTCCCCACCGTGAATATGTAAAATAGGAATTCTATGCATTGCAGCAGCCGTAGCTATTGAAAGCATTTCATAACGATCGCCTAAAATAATTAGCAAATCAAACCGATTCACATCAAAATATCCGCCAAATTTATCCATAGTCTCTGCCATAGTATGAAGAACTGTTTTGTTAGAAGAAGAATCCAATTCTACCTCTATTTCAGCAGAAACCTCAAAACCATCTTTATAAATCAAATCTACCTGATGACCATATACATCACTTAAAAGTGCACCAGTTACTAAAATTTTCAAATCTATATCCTTGTCACCATTTAAAAGCGCAAGATATCTCCGCATTATCCCATAATCGGCTCTAGACCCTGTAACAAACGCAATTTTCCTCACAATTTCTCCCCTAACAATCTTTTTCTCATACACAAGCACGCAAACTCATAATCCAATTCATTATCAATATCAATTGAATCAAATTCATTCATAATATATGCCAAACTCTTTTCTCCAAAAAAATGTTTCTTCTGAAGATACTGATCTGGTTTTCCAATAAAAATAGCACCATTTGGACTATATTCTTTATAATCCTGACGTCTATAGTTTGAAAAATCTGTATCAAAATACTTAAGACTTCCATCCCCTTTTATTGGTTTTACTAACACAGAACCATGCTCGGCCTCTTTAACAGAAACCAAAAAATCATATTTGTCCATCTGCCTTTCAAACAAGTCAACTGCTTCTTGTATATGTTTTTCTGTTCTTAGAGGCGAAGTTGGCTGCAATAGAACAAAATAATTGATTTTACAATTAATTCTTGACAATAGATCTTCTATAACCATAAATGTCGTCGCTTTATCATTCGAAATTTTTTCACCTCTATACATGACCTCTGCTCCATATTTTTGAGCAAGTCTTCCATACTCTATAGAATCCGTCGATACAATAATTCTATCAAACAAATTACTTTTGCACGCCGCTTCAATCGTATACGCCATTAAAGGTTTTCCGCATACATCAATTATATTTTTATTTTTTAACCCTTTTGATCCAGACCTTGCTGGAATAATTGCTATTCTCTTCATAATTCATCTCCATCGCATTCCTCTAATGCACAATCTAAAATATCATATAACTTCTTGTATCCCGCTCCATTTAAATGTAATCCATCTGTCGTAAAATGATAATCAAGATTTCCAAATGAATCATTCATTTCTGCCGTATTAATCCACTTTGCATAATTTGGAAGAGACTTATGTAATTTCTTATTATATTGTGAAATTATAGTATTATTACGATCAATCCTCCCATTAATATGCAGCGTCTGAACAACATATATATGTGCATCCGTCTTATTATGAATTAATTCTAGTAAATCAATCATTCCATTAACAAGTTCACATATATTTGTACTTTTTTCCAAATCATTGATTCCTATCAGCACTAAAATTATTCCAGATGATAAATTGATACAATTTTTTTTTAAAATTTCATTTATATATTCCTTAATTGTAATTCCACTAATACCACAATTTCTTACAGAATACCCATGTAATGAAGTAATATTCCATTGATCCCATTGAGAGTGTCCAATCAAACATATTTCTTTCTTTTTTATCGGATTAAGAAGTATGCTCTGTTTATCATTAATTCTATTTATAATCATTTTTTTTAGCCAAACATTTTTATTTCGCTTTCTCCACAAAACTAATGTAAGCTCAAAATTATTTGAGCAATCAACTAGAACTAATTCTTCTGGGTTCTGAACAAACTGCATAATATTTATTTTTTTCAGTTCCTTTAAATCCACAAGATTTGCAATTTTCCTAATAGTTTCAGGCATAATATTAGCAGCTCTTCCATCAATTCTAATTCCAATCATGGGCATTTGTTTTGTTAGCTTAATTTTAACGCCAAAAAATTCTCTTACCAAATAATCAATGTATGAACTCTCAGTAACTACAATAACCTGATCAAAAACGCCACTTTCGAGTGCACTCTTAATAGGATACGCAATTACCGGTATTCCCCAAACACCTAATGATAAAAACTCTTCATCTACAGTACCATCAATAAAGCAATTCATTTTAGCATTCCTGCCATTCAAATCCACTTTGTTCAATTAACTCGTCAGTTCTAAAATCTTTTTCTGCTACTTTTCCTAAAATATCATACCATTTCATCGGACTAATTCCATTTCCAGGCCTTTTGCATGTAATATTTTCTTCAGTGAGAATTTCACCTTTAACTATATTTCTCGCTGCTACAATAGATTTTCTTGCAACAATCTTATTTTTTCGTTCAGATTCAGTAACTATCTTTTTAGAACTACCAGCCATGACTTCTATTCTTCTAACATTTTCAACTAAAGCCTTTAACTCTTCTGGCGTTGCAGAAGCTTTATGATCTGGTCCTGCAAAATTTTTATCTAATGTGAAATGTTTTTCAATCAATGAAACACCCAAAATCGCAGCTCCAACAGCAGCAACATATCCAACAGAATGGTCTGAAAATCCAATAGATACATTTGGAAACTGCTCTTTTAGATCATTAATCGCTAAAATATTCACATCCTTATCAGGAGTTGGATACTCTGTATTGCAATGAAGCAGAATAATATCATTTTCATTAGTTCCTGCTTCCACCAACACACCTATACATGTTTTTATTTCATCAATTGTAGCCATACCAGAAGACAAAATTATTTTTTTATTATCAATTTTGATAGCTCCTATTCTTTTCAAGTATGGAAGATTAGTAATTTCACCAGACGGAATTTTCCACAAACTTTGTCCTATTGAATTTAAAAAGTCTACAGAATCTAAATCAAACGGAGTTGAAAATACCACTAGTCCAAGACTTTCGGCATAAGCTTTTAACTCAATTAAATCATCATGTGACAATTCCAATTTTTTTGTCATTTCTAATTGAGATTCTACAGTTCCTGTAGTTTCTTTCTGATATTCTGCTTTTGGAGCATAACACGAAATCAGAGCATCTGCTTTAAATGTCTGAAATTTAACAGCATCTACACCGCATTCTTTTGCCTTTATAACCATCTCTCTTGCAAGATCCTTGCTTCCATTATGGTTACATCCAATTTCCGCAACTATGAATACATGCTTCATCCTAACATTGCCCCTTCCTTTATAACCTTAGCTGGTACACCTGCAACCGTAACGTGATTTCCAACATCATGAATAACAACAGCACCAGCGCCAACAGTGGACCAATTTCCAATTTTTAATTGTCCAATTGTTACTGAACAACTGCCAATAAAACTTCCCTCTCCAATGCAAACATCACCATTAATTACTGAATTGGTAGACAAATTAGCATGATCAGAAACTGTACAACCATGTTCAACCAATGCTCTTGTGTTTATAATACAGTCATCACCCACAATTGCTTTACTATTCACTACTGCAAACTTTCCGATAAAGCAACCTGTTCCCAAAATGGCTTTGGGTGAAACAATTGCTGTTCTATCAACTACATTAATAATTCGCAGTTTTCGTTCTTTCAATTTGTCATACCATTTTTTTCGTTTTTCATTATTTCCAATAGCAATAAAATAAACATAATGATTATTATTTGATAACTCATCTAAACTATGTGCTACTATTGGGTATCCCATATGTACCTTTTCATTTGTAAACTCATCAATGAATCCTACGATCTCATAATTATATATATCTACTGAGTCAAGAACAGATTTAGCATATCCCCCAGCACCAATTACAATTAATTTTTCCATTAAAATCCCCCCCTCTTTTTTCTATTAAAATATCCCTTTATTTCACTACTATTACGTAAAATAATAATAAATGTACCCCCATATATTCCAATAAATATGTATCTCAATATTGCATGAGAATATAATAATGTAATAATAACCATCGCAGCAATTCCCAATATTACAACTTCTCTCACAAACTTATAACTATACACGTTGTTTAATTTTATTCTTTTAACCAAAAACATATGAATTAATAATAAACATAAATATCCTACTAATGTAGTATATGCTGCAGCCAAATATCCAAATTTAGGGATAAATATCCAATTTAAAATAAAATTAATAACAGCTGCAGTTATACTAGCACAAGCCATTCCTATAGTTTTTTTCTTAAATTGTTCTACATTAACAAATAACGTATAAAGGAACTGACAAACACATCCCATAGAAACTGGTGTCATTACATATATAGCTTCCATATAACTTTTTCCACCAAAAAGTAATAAAATTTCCGGAGCAAAAAGCATTATTCCAATCGCCAAATAGAAAAAAGCACTTATATATTTCTTTGACACCACCTGTATTTCTTTCAATTTATTCTCAGATAACATTTCTCCTAGCCAAGGTGCAAATGCGCTATTCATGGAACCAATTAAAATTGTAATCATCGAACCACATGTATAGGCTAAGCTATATAATGCATTCTCTTCTGAACCACAAATATTCGTAATCATAATTCGATCCATTGAATTTAGTATTGTAAGTGACAATAAATGAGGAATATAAGGAACGCATATTGGTAACGCATATTTCCAATCGTCTAAATTTACCCTTTTTCCCTGCTTCCAAATATAAATATAAATAATAATTCCAATAAAAACAGTTGGAATAGCACTTCCTAATATTCTTCCAGACAATTTATTTTCAAAAAAAACAACCAGCACAACGGATAATAAAGCAGTCCCAACAGATACCACTGTACTAATTAAAACAGACATTTTATATTTGAAGTAATATCTTTCTCGTGCTTGAAACATATTAATTGCAGGTAAAAAAATCAAATACACTACCATACAATTAATATACTTTTTATCAACCCCACTGATTCTTTCAAAAAAATTTCCAAAATTCAAAAGTATAAACCAAAAAGCAGCAGATAAAGTACTTAATACCAATGATGAAAATATATATGAATCAAATCGATTTTCATAATCATATCTTGCACTTATAAATGTACTTTCTAAATTTAATGTAACAAATATCGTAAGTATACTTAACCAAGATGTATAATTATTGTACAATCCAAATTCTTCATGTGTTAATATTCTTGTAAAAATAGGTGTGGTTATAAATCCAATAGATTTTGTCGCAAAACTTGCAATCGTATACCATACCCCTGATTTCAATGCTTTAATGTTATTATTCATATTTACACCTTAATTTTAATCCACTTATTTTCAATAAGTTCAATTGGATTATCAACTTTCATCCATTTATCTGGACTGATTACAATTTTGTCTTTCGAACAGGACAAATATTGCGCCCACCAACTAAACGTGCTATTAGAAATAATAAAATGCTTACATTTTGACATGTAAAACATCTTTTCAGTAATACTTAAACCAGGAATTTCATATACTTTTTTCCCTTTAATATTCATATTTTTTTCTACCCATTCGACATCATCAGAAAAAATAATAAAACAAGGATTTGAAATTTTCTCGCAAGCAACATTTACTGAAGAATAAAAATATTGAGGGGTACAAATATATCTATCATTTGAGATTGTAGTATCATTTACAAAATCCTTTCTCCTTATAGATACACAAACAGAATTTTCATTTAAAATATAATTTAAAAACTCATTATCAATATTATCAGGTTTTGGGACTATCAAACTCTTATTCTTTTCATCCAATATATAATTATCAAAATAACGCCTATCTTCATAATATCCATTGATAAACTTATTTTTAAATGGACATTTAAATGCATATTCATAATAACCATTAGATAACCAATAAATCCCCATAAAATCTAAAAATGGCTGCCATTTTATTTCATACATGTATATTTTTTGGTATGAAGCATTTCTTGGTGTAAATAATCTATAAATAAGAACAACTAATAATTGTAATATATTCATGTTCTTAAAATAAGTAAATTTATCTTCAAGCAGAGAAAAAAAATCCACATTAAATTTCAGTATATCTTTACTCCAATTTTTTCTATTTACTTTATAGAAATCCAGAACAAGATTATCGTTATATTCCATTTCAAGCCTTTTACCAAAATAGTATTGAAAAAATTGATTACCTGCTCGGCCTTGTAATCTAGCATATATCATTTTTTATATTCCCTTCAACCATTTCTTTTATATATTCAATAAACGTGTCTCCTGATTCAATATTACATTTACTACATTGATCAACAACACAATTCGAAATATTCTTTATTACAGTAACGACATCTCTAAAATTCTCCGGAAAAAAAATACCCTTTTTATATCTTGACGCGTTAATGTATGTATTCTCCAATTTCACTCCCAACATATCATATAAATATATTACAACTGAATTACCTATTGCTAAAAAACTTTCTGTTGCAGATGAACATACACTAATTGCCGCTATGGGATGTAAAACATAGGATAATACTTCTGCCGGATACCATAACTTGTTTTCATATATTATTATATTTGATAAATTTGCAAGATTAACATACTTATTATCTGCATCTCGAGGATGTGGTTTCACAACAATAATATATTCAGATAATTCCGTTGCAATCTTTTTTAAAAAGGCAATTTGGTTACTTTCGTCAATTCCTAGCTCTGAAACAGGTTGTCCCAAAAAAAGTATTACTTTTTTGGATCTTATAGTTTTTTCTAATTCTTCCAAATATTCATTTTTATAAAGGAAAGAATTTATAAACTTTTTATCTTCAAACACATCTTGTTGTTGCAACAATTCCCTATTTCGAGTAATCCACTTTGGTAACAACTTAGGATCCTTTGATACAATAATATCAATATATCTATTCTTTCCTAATTGTTTTACTATTACACTTCCAAATAGAAATTTTTTTACATTTTTTTTTATAGTAACATTCTTCCTTTCTTCGTTATAAATCCCACACCCATCTTCGATCAAAGCAATTTTAGCATTATTATGTTTTTTACAAAATTCAATAACCTTAGCTGAGCAATTCGTCTGATCATTGAAACATACTACCAATTCAATATTTGTTAACAACACTTTAATATGGTTATTTTTTTTCCAAAAGAAATACCCTTCATTCAAATTTGAAAGTTTTGTTTTTTTCTCAGAATGAACCTTCACAATTTTTTTATCTTCAAACTCAACACCCTCATATTCTTTATCCGAGTCATTTATTATTATACTATTTATATTGTATTTTTTTAAAAATGTAGCATAATATAAACTATTAAATAGATGATACGGTGTTTGACAAATAAAAACTACTTTCACGTACCCCCATGCCTCCATATATATTTCATTACTAGTCTTTAAATCTAAATATTTTCATCAATGAAACAACAAGTGCCCTATTTTTATATCAATTTTTCTTAAAATAAAAAGGACAATGTTTAACCTTTACAATTTCTTTCGTTTTTCGAGATATGCTGATAAATTAATAAAAGTTAATATAAATATACAATTATACATATAACTTGTAGTTATAAATGGCTGAAAAATACAAATAACAAAATAAATACAAACAAGACAGCTCAATCCTAAGACTTCAACCTTATCATGAGTGGACCTTTTAATCTTCACTATAATTGGAACTACAACCCCCACCAAATAAACACATAATCCCAAAACTCCACATAACAAAAAAATTTCCAAAACAAAATTATGTGCAGCCATTACTCCATAAATTGTATCAATACTATTGTTTCCGGTTCCCCAAATAGGATTTAATGAAATAATCGCTCTACACCTTTCCCAAATTATACTCCTTGCCCCCAAATTATTTGAATTTGCATTTTGATAAAACTTAAAAACATTATTAACGTATTGAGAAAAATTTGCATTATCTTGAAGTAGGTTTTTAAATATTAAACCAGTTACCGCAATTCCTACTAAAAGTATTGGTAATACTTTTTTTCGATGCTTATACTTATTATTTCTTTTTCCGATTGAAATTAAATAAGCTATTATAAGAACACAGGAACAAATCACTACCATTGGTATAACAATTCTAGAGAAAGAAACTAATAATGTAGCTATAGATAAAATTCCAGAAATCCATTTTTTTTTGTCTCCAAAATTTTCAAACATAATTACATATAATAAAGTTACAAAATAGATTCCATTTATTCCCGCTAATAAATTAATCGATGCACCTAATATATAAATATAATTTCTATCATATGATGTTCCTAATACCTGGATTAAACTAATTGAATTAACTAAACTCATAAATATAGATAAAAAAGACATATATGCTTTAAAATCTATTTTTATATAATCCGAAAACAGCATAAGTAAACTACAGAAAAATAGTATACAATAGCAATTTAAAAACTCTTTTATTGAAAATGACCTTTGATGAGACAAATACACACTTTCTACTATAAAAAATAATATTATTACAAATGTATTTACTATATTTTCCTTATTAATGTGCCAATTTCCAAAAAGGATCATAGCCGTAATCATCAACAAACTAAATATAAGAATATAATATCTCCCGGAATATATAAGTAACGAAAATAATAATAAAAAAACAATTGGATTTTTACTAACCTTTATATTCATTTTTTTACCTACTTGTATAATCTACGATAAATATTGGGCATTATAGATGCAATCAAATTATCCCAAGCTACTTTTGAAAACATATAAGACAACAGATTTATTTTAGACAGCAATTCATTTTTTCCTTGAAGTAATTTTGATTTTTCTCGTTTCTCATAATAGTTTTCAATTGACTGGTAATTTTTTCTTCCCATATTTGAATCAATGTAATCAACAATATCTTCCTTTGTTATGTCTTCAACTCTCTCATAATTCTTTCGAAGAAAATTAGATACTAAACGTTGATATGATTTATTTGAATTTGAAATACTAAATTGATTTACCCTATATTTCAATAAAACATCCTTAACATTTCCCATTTTAATTTCTTTTTTTCTGGAACGAAGTAAAAAATCATAATCCTCACAAGAATAAAAATCACGATACAAACCGACACGATTAAAAACATCACGTCTTATTAACCATGTAGGATGTGCTATAACTGACGTATACATAATTGATTTATTAATGGCTTTTGTAGATGTTGGATAGTTAGAGAAATCTAATATTTTATTCTCTGTAAATCTTACAATATTACAACCAATCAAATCCAAATCTCTCCTCAATAACTCTCCGAGTTGCACTTCAAGCCTATTCGAGTAAGATATATCATCAGCATCCATCCTTGCAATTAAATCATACTTGGCCATTTTTATAGCTTTATTTAAACTTAATGGCAAACCCAAATTTTTTTCATTAATAATAAACTTAATGCGCTTATCTTCTTTACAGCATTTTTCAATATAATCAATCAAATTATAATTCATGGGATTGTCTAAGATGACCAATATTTCAATATCTGAAAATGATTGTTTTTGAATAGAATTTAACGCCTCTGAAACCATTTCAACCGATTCATTATATATTGGCAAAACAACACTTATCTTATGTCGTATATCTTCCATTAGCTATTATTTCCTTTCCATATTTTGTATTGCCTCATATACACGTCTTGAATTATTTACATCCCAATATTTAAATGTAGCTTTATGTTCATCAATAAAGTTTTGATCTACTTCAAAATTTCTTTTTGCATATTCTTCAATTTTATTGCATACATCCAAATATTTTTTATAACTATTTCCAAAAGAAGTATTATGATAATCAAAATATCCTTCATCATATTGATATTTTCTATACTTTTCTTCATCAAATTGATAAAATATTACAGGTTTTTTCATATAAACCATATCAAAAAAAACACTAGAATAATCTGTAACAAGCATAGCTGAACTTTTTAGCAATTCTTGTATATCAAATTTTCTCCAATCAGCAACCGTAATATATTGTCCTACCTTATCAAATACCTCTATATATTGTTGCATATTTCTATGAGGATAAAAAATCACTTCCAGCTTGTATTTATTTATTATATCTTTTAAATCACTACTTGATAAAAGCTCCAACCAACAATTTAAATATTCTGAATTCTCAATTTTTGAATCAACATTGGCATTTCTTTTTGATTTTAAATTGAACCAATATCTCCACGTAGGCATAATAACAATTTTCTTCTTATTCACTTCAATGTTATGCAAAGAATCAAATCTAGGCATTCCAGTCAAAACTACAGTTTCACTAGGATATCCAAAATTCTTTTTTATGTACTCATACTCTGGAAGTGTAGATGTAATAAATAAATCAATTTTTGATCTATCTCTATACAACCATCTAACATTATTTATTGTAATGCCATGTTGCAAAAAAATATTTTTTGTTTTAAATATACCATTGAGTTCCATAAAAGAACATAATGCTGCATTTGGTTTTCCACCTTTTTGTGAACTAATATTATACTTACATGTAAAATAAATAAGCCAATGTTTTATACTTCCATATTCAACGCACTTTCCAACCTTAGATACTTTCAAATAATCAACAGATTTTTTTCTTATTGCATAAACAGTCTGAATTTCAGGATGCTCTTTTCTCATATAACCAAAGAAATTGTATCCATTATCTCTAGCTTCCCCAGGCTCTTCACATATCAACCATGTGTTTTCATATTTTCTTTTAAAAAAAACACTTGCCGCGCCTGCCGCTATCATAGGAAAAACTGAAACAATGTCTTTTATTTTTACATCTTTTAACCTACTAATTAAGTATTTGAAACTAATCATTCTATTTCTCCCGTTTTCTCGCAAAACATTTAAACACAATTGACCTTAACCAATTAGGCATAAAAACTTGTAAAATAGCCCTTTCAATAACATTAATACTATATCGAAAGTACCCTATCATTTTCTCTTCTAACATTAATTTTTGAATTTTTCGCTCGCTTACAAAATACTTTATTCCCCCTCGTCTCTGGTACAAATCACGGCTAGTTCTTACATTAACCAATACATCTGCAAGATTAGCAAATTTTTCATTTTCTAACGCCATCCTTATCCAAAGAAAGTAGTCCTCATTCCAATACCAATCTTGATAATTTCCAGCCTTTAAAACTTCAGTTTTTCTAAACATCACCGTCATATGATTGAAAGGACAACGTCTACGCATAAACTTTTTTATTTCTTTATCAGAAAGCGGAACTTCTCTTTTTCCAACTATATTATTAGGGACATCAATAAATTCTGCAATCTGTCCTCCGACAATTGAACAATCAAGATTAGCATTTAAATAATTTAACTGCTTTTCACAACGCTCTTTATTCGCAATATCATCAGTATCCATTCGCGCAATAAGTTCATTTCGTGCGACAATTAATCCTTTTTGGAGTGCAATCCCTAACCCCATATTTTTTTCATTTACTACGCTTGTAATCAACCTCGGATATTTCACTTTAAATCGTCTAATAACTGAATATAAATCTTCATTAAGCGGTCCATCTTCGACAAGAACAATTTCATCCGGTGGAAGAGTTTGCATTACCATGCTATTAATTGCTTTCTCGAAATATTCCGCATTTTCATTTGCATACACTGACATTAAGACACTATATCTATCCGTAACAACTCCTATATTTTTTTGTTGTCCAATAATAACTTGTGCTTTTTTATTTTTAACTACAAAATCCTTTTCGGTTACTCTCCCATTTTTTAAAAGATAAACACCTAAATCCTCAGCAGTCTCCATATTATCTTGTGTAATTCCTTCGTGTTTAAAAATTGCCGTTTTAATTGTCAGCATAATAATTCGTATATCCTGAAAAAAGCTTATATTCTCTACATACTGTAAATCCCACTTAAATTTCTCCTCCCAGCTAATTGCATTTCTTCCTTTTACCTGCGCCAAGCCACTTAAGCCAGGTTTTACAGTATGTCTTTTTCTTTCCTCTTTTGACATAAAAACTAAATCACGAACTAATTGTGGCCGTGGACCAATTACTGACATAGTCCCATTTAAAATATTAAAAGCTTCTGGGAGCTCATCTAAACTAGTATTCCGAAGCCACTTTCCAAATTTCGTCATTCTAATGTCATCAGGAAGCAAATTCCCGTCTTTGTCAGTTGCATTTGTCATTGTTCGAAATTTATACATTTTAAATATATTTTCTTTTCCGTCTTCAGCAATTAATCCAGGACGATCCTGCGTAAATAACACCGGACTACCCAATTTTGTTTTAACTAATATTGCTATTATTATATAAAGCGGGCTAAAACATATAATTGCACAGCTAGCACAAATTATATCTAATACTCGCTTAATATATTTTTCATAAAATCCCATCTTTCGAACAACAATAGGCTTCATCATTTCCGCTTTATATGCGGTTTGTTTAGCTCGTTTTTTCAATATGCTAACCGCAATAACTATAATAACAACAAAGATTCCAATATATTTAATTATATTCTCTAACACACACTTTTCCTCTAATTAAATATCATTTTTCAAAACAAGCTCTAATTACAGTGATAATCTCATGCTGCTGCTCTAACGTCATCTTATTATCGCTTGGTAAACAAAGCCCCCTAGCAAAAATATCCATTCCAATATCAATCGGTTTTCCATCCACTTTGTTCAGCATTCCGCCAACAATATAAGCATTTGTCTTTGCTCTACCATTTCCTTCTCTTGTCACAAAACCATTCATTCTGTAAATTGGCTGCATATGCATCGGTTTCCAAATTGGACGACCTTCTGCATTAATACTGCTAATTGCATTTAGAATCTCTGTTGGACAGCTTTTTCCCTCTTCTGGTGTGTAAAGTACATCACATTCTCCCCTGACCTGTTTACACATTGCACCTTCATCAATAATCATGCAGGATAACCAGAAATTAGGTTCACTGTTATTTTCATCATATGGATTCATTTTTACTGGAAGGCCATTGAATCCTTCTTTATATCTTTCATAAATTGCTTTTTTCTGTGCAATATGATCTTCCAGATGAGGGAACTGATTTCTAACTACACCAGCGATTACATTACTCATTCTATAGTTATAGCCAAGTTCTTCATGCTGATACCAAGGTGCATTTTCTCTTGCCTGAGTAGACCATTTACGAACTTTATTAGCTGCCTCTTCATCGTCAGTAAGGAGCATTCCGCCTGAAGAACCAGTAATAATTTTATTTCCATTAAAGGAAATTGCATTATATTTGCCAAATGTTCCGGTCTGCACTCCTTTGTAAGTTGCACCAAGGGATTCTGCTGCATCTTCGATAATTGTTGCACCATGTTTTTCACAGATTGCTTTAATCTCATCCACTTTTCCCGGAGTTCCGTAAAGATGAGCTACTACTACAACTTTTACTTCTGGATAAATTTCAAATGCCTTCTCTAAGGCAACAGGATCCATATTCCAGGTATCATACTCAGTATCAATAAATACTGGTACTCCGCCTTCATATACAACTGGATTAACAGTAGCATCAAATGTCATATCTGAACAAAAGACTTTATCACCAGATTTTACACCTGCAAGTTTCACAGCCATATGAAGTGCCGCGGTTCCCGCAGACAACGCCACTGCGTATTTACAGCCAACTTTTTCACAGGCTAAGCGTTCTACCTCATTAATATTTGCACCAACAGTGGACATCCAGTTTGCCTCATATGCTTCCATTACATATTTCATACTGTCTGGATACATTGTCGGACTGCTCAACCAGACTTTAGATTCGAAAGGTTGAAAATTGTTTTTGTTGCTAAACATGATATTTTCCTCTTTTCCTGTTAATTATTTCCTGTTGCTTTATTAAATAATTTCTTGTATGTCTCCCCATGCAGTTTCAAATCATCCTTCGCCGCATGATAAGTCGGTACAATCTCTTCCACATAACTTCTGATATCCGGATCATTTCCATAAGCCACAACAGCCAGATTTTCAAGCTGATATAAAAATTCATCTGTATCAAACGGAATCGGTTTACCAATATGAATCAGATCATTATCTGTCTTAGTCAGACCTTCCTCAGCCATCAGCTTTTCTTCATAAAGCTTTTCGCCGGGTCTAAGTCCTGTATACTCCACTTTAATATCCACATCCGGTGTCAGTCCTGACATCTTGATCAGGTTTCTTGCCAGTGTATCAATCTTCACCGGAGCTCCCATATCCAGCACAAAGATCTCTCCGCCCTTGGCATAGGTTCCAGCCTGAAGCACCAGACTTACTGCCTCCGGAATGGTCATAAAGTAACGAATAATATCCGGATGGGTAACCGTCACCGGACCGCCTTTGGCAATCTGTTTCTTAAACAGCGGAATAACAGATCCATTACTTCCCAGCACATTTCCGAAGCGCACTGCCACAAACTCAGTCCTGTATTTTCTTTCGCCATTTGCTCCTGGATTTTCACAAGTCGCTGCCACCTGGGCAAGTACTTCCTCACTGTCCTCATAATGACTTCCCAGCAATGGAAGCAGATCTTCTCTTCCGGTTCTGCTGATCTTATCCATGGTCTGGATAACCATCTCGCAGAGACGCTTGCTGGCTCCCATAATGTTGGTTGGATTAACAGCTTTATCTGTACTGATCAGTACGAAACGCTGACATCCATTTTTCAGAGCTGCATGAGCTGTTTTATAAGTTCCCATCACATTGTTCTTGATTGCCTCACATGGGCTTGTCTCCATAAGTGGTACATGCTTATGTGCAGCTGCATGATAAACAATGTCTGGCTTGTACGTTTCAAATACATTGTTGATTTTTCTGGTATCACGCACGGAACCGATCAGCACCACCAGATCCAGATGTGGATATCTGGATCGAAGCTCCTGTTCGATGTCGTATGCATTATTCTCATATACATCGAAGATTACCAGTCGCTTCGGCGCATGGGCTGCGATCTGGCGGCAAAGCTCACTTCCGATAGAGCCGCCACCACCAGTTACCAGAATGGTTTTTCCACTGATGTAGCGGAAAATCTCTTCCATATTTACCTTAATAGGGTCTCTTCCAAGAAGGTCTTCCACTGCCACGTCTTTCATTTTGCTAAGAGACACTTCTCCGGTGACAAACTGGTACACACCTGGAAGAATTTTCATTTCACATTTTGTTTCTTTACAGATATTCAGGATATCTCTTCGCTCAGCTGCACTTGCGCTTGGAATGGCCAGAAGTATCTGGTCGATTTTATATTTCTTTACACTTGCGAGGATGTCATCACGACCGCCTACAATGGGCACACTCTCCATATAACGTCCCCATTTGTTCGGATTATCGTCAATAATACAGCAGACCTTTCCCTTTGGCTCTTTGGCACGTTCCACGTCGCGGAGAATAATCTGTCCTGCCTGGCCGGCACCGATCAGCATAATGTGATGCAGCGGACCTTCCTCTTCCTTCTGTTTCCGTGTTCTTTCGAGAAGAACAAATCGATATGAAAAACGGATTCCTGTAATCATGCAAAATTGAATAATGGTTCCGAAGAGATAATAGGACATTGGCATTCTCTGAATGACAAATGTGATTCCAATTATCTGGAACAGGAATGTAATTACAGTAGATAAGCAAATTCTTAACAGCTCACTGTAGCTTGCGAAGCGCCATACGCTGTTATAGAGACGCAATGCCCAAAAGACAAAAACAGAGAATACTGTATACCATGGTGCAAATTTCAGATAGGCAGACAAATATTCTCCGGGTATTGCGGAGTATGTACAATCAAAGCGGAACCACAGTCCGAGAAAGTATGCGGCGTTTACGGCGATCACATCATAAATCATTAGGTAAAGTGCGATTACCTGCCAATGCTCCAACTTTCTTTTTTTGCGTTCGGTTTTTTGTTTTTTCGTTGTCATTTCTTAATCATATGGACGGAGTTACCCCCCCCAGTCCCTTCCTCCCATTTTTTCATAACTTTGACCACTTACCAGATAGCTTTCTGTCTGGTGCTTCGGCGACTCCCAGGATATCTTGGGGAAGTCCGGAACCCGCACCGGCGGTGGTCTGCCGAAAAGCCTGCGTCACTGGCGCAGCCTCTTTGCCCGGTTACCCGGTTTTATAGATAAGAGCGTTCGTAACGCTGCTTATTATCATTTTTATCTTTGTTGTCAATAATTATTTTGTTCTATTACTGCGAAAAAAACTGTCCTGGCATTTCCTGCCAAGATTTCTGGCGTCATTCAGGAAGCGGTTTCCCTGATGACCATTTTCACAGAGGAATTCATTTCCCTTCCGGCGAACCTTGCCGCCGCAGATGGCGCATTTGTCCTTCAGTCCGTCTGTTCTGGTTTCCAGCACCAGAATTCCTTCTGCCCAGGCTTTGTACTGCAGGTTGGTCCGGATCTTGCTGCTTAAGTGAAGCGGGGAAAAATTGCCGCTTTTTACCATTGCCATCCGGGTGAAGTTCCGGTCGTAATCGGGGAGGACAATGATTCCTGCCTGATTCTCTTTGCAGAAGTTCAGGATCTCACGGCTGACCTGATGGGCGTAGTGCTCGGACAGGTTCTTCAGGTGCATGTAGTACTTCCGGTTGGGCTGGGGACTATTGTCTCCCACTGTGTTTGGTCTGGATTTCTGTATTCTGGTCTCCAGCAGCTTGCAGCGGTGGCGGTACGCATCTCCGCCCCGGCAGGTGTGTACAGCCAGCTGATTTCCCTGCTCATCCAGAATGCAGCACACTGCGAAGGTGTCTGTGTTTGTAAAGCGGACACTGCACAGGCTCGTGCCTTCTGCCATTCGTTCTTTGGCAGTGCGGGCGTCGCTGTTCTCCTGTTTCACCGGGATATTCAGCAGGTAGCGCCTGCCCTCTTTTACCAGGGTGGGCGACATCAGCTGACCATCTTGGGGAAAGGGGCGTCCTTTCAGCTTGCAGTCTGTCCAGATCCATTTCTCACCGTTCCACAGCTTCAGGCAGATGGATCTGTCGGTGAGGTCGGAATACATTCCTTTGAAAAAAGTAACCTTGGCTTCCAGCTTCTCAGGGAATCCGGACTGAAGTTCCTGGGTGCTTTTCACTGTGGCAGATGCTTTGTTGATGGCAGCACGTCTCAGGTAGACAGGTACTTTCCCCATTGGTAAGGGATTGGTGGGCTGTCTGCCGTCCCGACCGGCCAGGGTCAGGAGCTCCAGGCTGCGCTGGATGTCGAAGAGGCTGCTGTTCCACAGTTCTTCATGCTGTCTCAGAAGGTGGTAGTAAAACTCCACCACGTTCTGAAAATATTCTTCTGTTCTGTCCAGCCATATAGGCTCCGGACATACCAGGCGCATGCGCCAGGTTCGGATGCTGTATCCTGTTTTCATAAATTTTGTCTGTGATTTCTGCTGGTTTCTTTCGTAATATTTCAGTAATGCGACGGTTATCCAGGCAGTTTTTCTGCTTTCTTTTCCATCATCGTTTTACATTCTATCGCGAATAACAGGGAAAGTCAACCGATTATAGCGACTATAGACTCTTTTTGTCGAATTATACCATAATTTGTTCCAAATTCACCTTTTTCCCATTAGTTTTTCAAAGGGATTTTTTCGATATAAAATAATTGCGTGGTCAAATAATTGGTACATACTTATAGAATAAGGAGGCAGCTATGTGCAGAAAAGGTGAAAACATACGCAAACGCAAGGATGGGCGCTGGGAAGCCCGTTATATCAAATACCGCGATCCGGAGGGAAAAATCCACTACGGTTCCCTCTATGGCAAAACATATGGCGAAGTAAAGGACAAACGAAACAAAAAAATTGCAGAAGTGCCAGGCTATGGACATCTGGTGCGAAATCCTGGCATTTTAAATTACCAGGCTATCTTCGAAACAGCCGCAGAACATTGGAAGCAGGAAATCCGCTATACCATCAAGGACAGTACTTTTTCCAATTATGAAGCAATCCTGAAGAACCAGCTTCTTCCGGAGCTTGGCAGCACCCAGATACGGAAAATCAGCAATTCTCAGATCACGCAGCTTATTCATAAGAAAAAAGAGCTGGCATTGTCTGCAGGAACCATTCATGTAATTTTAAGCGTACTCCGCAGCATTTTGAACTTTGCAGCAAAGGGAGGCGTCTATACCAGTGAACCAATCCGCTACCCCCATTTGGCTGGCACCAGCCAGGAGGTGCAGATTATGAAGCTTGCAAACTATAACCAGCTGGAGAAATTTCTTATTGACAATATCAGCGATTTCCATTTCGGTCTGCTGCTTTGCATGCATACCGGCATCCGTGTAGGCGAACTCAGCGGCCTGCGCTGGGAAGATGTGGATTTCACCCAGCACAAAATCCGCATACAGCGTACTGTGATCCGCATCAAAAATCTAGATCAGACCGCTAATCCGGACACTGGAAAAATTCCAAAAACCATTCTGTATATCGGTCCGCCGAAGACAGAGCATTCCAACAGGGAAATTCCATTGCCAGACAAGCTGCTGTTTTATGCGAAACGTTTTCGCAAAGATGGCTCCGCATATATTTTGTCTGGAACTGCCAGATGCATGGAGCCACGGGTAATCCAGCGCAGATATGCAGCACTGCTGAAAACATGTGGAATTCCCCCCATTAAAATCCATGCTCTCCGGCATCAGTTTTCCTGTCGCTGGGTAGAGCATGGCTTCGATACCAAGTCCCTGTCCGAAATACTTGGACATACTTCCGTGCGAACCACACTAGATCTGTATGTGCATATCCAGGCGGAAACGAAACGGCAGTATATGAATCAGATGATGGAGCAGGCAATATAACAGAATGAACAATTTCAGAAAAGGCAGTTATGCCAGAGAATTCTCTTTTGAGAGACCTCTGGTGTGACTGTCTTTTTTTGCTGTCTGGAAAAGGTGACCGGATACTGAAAAATCTCAATTTCCAAAATAAGGGGTCTTTATTCGTGGTCGATAGTCCAAATTGTACTGATTTTCTGCTTGTTTGCAGCGCAAATCCGCATTACTGAAATAATGCGACTTGGAGGTCATCTTTTTTTATTGTTTCCGGTTGGGTGGTGGGTTATGCAAATTTGCTTTTAAACTACCCATTTAACATAGTTAGGGCCGGGAACGATCAGGTAAGTGATGTCCCGGCCTTTTGTGTTTAAATCATCTTTCAGTAGCCTTTTCAAACAGGCTCTAATATTATTTTATACCTAACTCATCCATAAGTTTTTTCCGATAGGCAGCATCTTTTGAAGCTTTCAGACAGTCATCTGTTCGATTCGATGTCAACAAAATATTAATCAAAGAATCCATCCTCTTTTGAGTTTCTTCGCTTCCTTCATTTATACCAGCTTCACGTCCGCGCAACTCTCCAATTCTAATTCCATCATCCAATATCATCTGTCCCAATCTCGTCATAACCATCGCCTCCTTAATCTCATCAAGCTCTATTCCATCCAGAAATTTATCTGCCAGAGTATACAACATAGCCATCACTTTATCCGCCATGTCATTATGCTCTTCTTTCGCTATAAAAATCCCTTCTTTAATCTTATCCTTACGGCTCATCTGGCCGCCCATAAGTGGTGTCATACTAAGCTGTGCGAAGTCATCTTCTGTCAGGGCTTCGCCAGTGGCTTTCTTCTCTTTTAACCTCTGGATCACTTCATCCGCATTCTTCTTTCCCATATAAACAGGAACCACACGGTATGTATACACACCACAATCCAGTTCGCCTTTCGTTTCCTCGATTCCACCAGTATAAATTACGTAAGTGATTACTTTCGCGTCCATATTGTGGGAAAACAGGGCTTCGTAAGAATGGAATCGTTTTAAATCCTTTTTCTCCGATTTATTGGTGGTTTGGAATTCAATATGGATGTATAGGTCTTCTTCCGTTGTTTTAAATGTAAAATCCATATATAGCTCGTTAATCGTAAGTGCCACCAATTCCGTTGGTCCGATTTCTTCGTAACTATAGTTTATTCCAAGTAACTTCAAAATATGCTCCCGAAAATATTCTACGCCCATTTTCATGAAAGCATCTTCATGTTTGCTGTTCTGCAATGAGATTTCTCCTTTTTCATTTCCAGTATCGTCATCTCATGTGCTTTGTAAGTGTCCTCGGAATGTATACTTCTTATCTCTGCCAGAGCATGTAAAAAATCTAGAACGTGCAGATTATAAAAATGAATTGAAAGACACGCTCTGATATCTACTCTCTATGCAGATGTCATCTTCTGTAAAATCCAAGAATGTAAGCTCAGATTCACCCGCCTTTCCTTCTTCTATATTCCCATTTTATCACAATATAATATAAAAATCATCTTAAAAGTTTATAAATTTATCAAAAAAGAAGCAAACCACGTTATATAATGATTTGCTTCTTTCTATATTTAGATTCCTCTCACCAGAGGAATCTCATTCTCTTTACTGCTGTGTAGTAGTATCAGCTGTGCCTTCGGTTGTAGTTCCATCTGCAGCAGTGGTATCTGTCGCAGCCTGTGTCTCAGATGCTACTGTACCTGGCTCGGTCACAGTTTCTGTAGAGGTGCTGTCAGTGCTTGTGCTTCCACTAACCGGTGAATCAGCCTCCTCCTGCGTTACCACCTCGCCGTTGCGAACCTTTTCCATAAGGCTCTTAGCCTTATCAACAGTGTTATAATCCGGAACCATAACATATGCCTTCTGGCTCATGGAATATGGCTTCTCAGTAGCACCGGTACCATTTACACTGTAGGAAACGATTGTCCAGTCGCCCCCATTGGTAAGCTGCTGCTGAAGGATCTGTGCGATCTCTTCATATGTGATGTTAGTACCGAAGCATCCATCCAGACTGGAAAGAATGGAGGAATAACTGGTAAGGATTTCCGGAGAAAGTGCCTTCTTCACAACACCACGGATAACCTCCATCTGGTTCTTACCACGCTGGCGGTCACCCTCCTGGAATGCGTAACGCTCTCTTGCAAAGATAAGTGCCTGTTCACCATTCAGATAATTCTCACCCTTGTTAAAATGATAACCCAGAATATTCTTGGAATCAAAATCATAATCTGAATTAACGGTAATTCCGCCAAGTGCATCGATTACCTTCACAAATCCACCGAAGTTAATTCGGAAGTAATAATTAATGTCAATATCATACAGCATTCCCAGAGTATCCATACACACATCGATTCCATAAATACCGGCATGTGTCAGCTTATCCGGTGCACCTCCGGAAATAGAAAGCGGTACAAAGTAATCACGAGGTGTGGAAACCAGCAGGATCTCATGTGTATCTGTATTCACAGTGGCAATAATATTTACATCGCTTCGGCTCTTAGCTGTCATCTCACCTCTGGTATCAATACCACTGAGATAGATGGTGTAAACCTTACCGCCATTAGCAGTGGTGATCGGCTCTATAGGGGTGGACTCTTCTGCAGACTGAATTGTGGATTCAACGTCTACTGTTCCAACCTCTTTTATCTTGGTGCTGAAATCTGTGTATCCGTCCATATCCTCGTATACACTGAGATATCCGCTGTTCAGTAGCATGGCATTTACTTCACCGTTCAGGATTCCGTCAGCAAGCTCTGTCAGACCTGCGTATTCCTTAGTCTGTACTTCTGTACCAAACTGACTGTTCAGATGTGCTACAGCGCCATCTGTATTCTCACGGTCAAGTGAGGAAAGAATACCATAAGTATATCCGGCAGTTGCCTCTACAGAATCAGCGGCATCATCGCTCTTTACGTAAACAGCCATCTGTGTGACCTCTGTAGTCTCACCGGAAATATTGCTGATGGCAGATCTTGTCTTATTAATATAGAAACCGCCGAATGCCAGAATGGCAATCATGATCACTGCCAAAACAGTTCCGCCAATAAAGCGGCCTGTGTATCTGGTATGCCATACCAACAGCCAGATAATGGCTGCGATCACCGCAAGTACAATGCCGATGATCAGCATATAAATGGTCGGGATCATCTTGGTCATTGCCAGAAGTCCCATAAAAACAACAGAAAGCATAATGACGATGATGGTGATCACCGCGCCTGGTATCCAGTCGTTTCTTCTTCTCCTTCTACTCATCTTTTAGCTCCTTTTTTATTTCTTTTGTCATTAAGGGCTGCTGCTTACTTTATAGCCAGCCCCATCAAAATCATATCTTATATTTTATACGCTGACAACTGGAAAATCAAGTTAAATAGTGTTATAATACGAAAGATTTATAAAATTTTTTTATGAAAACGTTATAACTTCCAGGACGCGGACAGGAATATGACGAAATCAACCGTATCCGGCAGGATAAATGTTCGCCAGATGGTTGCAGACCACAATGGGCGGCATGTTATGCAAATATCATTTGAATGCAATATTCTGCCAATTTAAGGAGGAATTACAATATGACAAAACAAGAGTTTCAGGAACTGGCACAGAATATTGTTCTTCTGGACGGCGCTACAGGTTCCAACCTGATGGCTGCCGGTATGCCGAAGGGTGTATGCACAGAGGAATGGGTGCTGGCACATAAGGATGTGATCCAAAAGCTTCAGAGAGCTTATATCGAAGCGGGAAGCAATATTATCTACGCTCCTACTTTTGGCGGCAACCGTGTAAGCCTTACCATGCATGGTCTGCAGGACCGTATGGAGGAGATCAACCGCACTCTGGTTTCCTATTCAAGAGAAGTCGCTGATGCGGCAGACCATAAGGTTTACGTTGCTGCGGATATTACCACCAGTGGTAAAATGATGGCTCCTGCCGGGGAGATGACCTATGAGGCAGCTTTCGAAATATATCAGGAGCAGATTGGAATTCTGAAGGATTCCGGCGTGGATCTGATCGTTGCTGAGACCATGATCAATATTGAAGAGACTCTGGCAGCTGTGGATGCTGCTTCTACAGTTTGCGAGCTGCCGATTATGTGTACCATGACGGTAGATGCAGATGGAAGTATTTTCAGCGGTGGAAATGCTATCGAGGCTGCAGTTTCCCTGGAGGCTGCAGGTGCAGATGCTGTGGGCGTGAACTGCTCTGTTGGTCCCGATCAGCTGGTTTCTGTTATCCGCAATATTAAGGAAAATGTCTCCATCCCGGTCATTGCCAAGCCGAATGCCGGTATGCCGTTCATTGATGATAATGGAAACGCCGTTTATTCCATGAAAGCGCCGGATTTTGCCAGACATGTGAAAGCTCTGATTGATGCAGGCGCCGGTATTGTAGGGGGCTGCTGCGGTACTACACCGGAATATATCAGGGAAGTGGCGAAGATGATTGGACGATAAAATACATAAGCCACTGTAGAACGTCACAACTTAGTTGACGCTCGGTAGTGGCTTTTCTTCTTTATCTCCGAAATTACTCTGATGTTTCTCCGATATTTTCTCCGATGTTTCTCCGATGTTTCTCCGATGTTTCTCCGATATTCCCTTCGGAGTATTTTACACTCACTTCACCTTAACCGCTTTCTTCGGGCACATTTCCTGACAGCAGAAGCAACGAATACACTTCTTATAATCATAAACAGGCGGATTATTTTTGTCATTTCGAAAATCTACCGCTTTGCCGGGCACAGGGCAGCTGTTTACACAGATTCCACAACGGATACATTTGTCAGGCTCAATGTATGGTTTCTTCTGGAAAATATTCAGAGCCTTGGCAAGCTTTGTCCAGACATTGTTTCGTACTTTCGTGCGGTCCACATTGAAATTGGGATTGCCATATTTTTCTATTAATGCTTCCATCGAAATCACATTACAAACTACGTCAATACCAATCTGCTTTTTATCTACAGAAACCTTTGCATTCTGGCGTTGCTTCTCTCGCCCAGTTATTTCACTTCCTTCATCACGCACTGCTGATGCCGAAGGATTCTCCTCAACTACCACAACCTCAATATTTTCTTCCCTGCAATTTCCCAGTCCCATCTTCTCTCCATGGTAATTGGTAGGAACCATCTCCGGTTTCAGATAAACCAGTCTTGCAAACACACTGTCCAGTGCCACCGGATCTGTGGACATCAGAATCAGGTTCATGGCTACCGGATCTCCGGAGCCCGGTCCATTTCCCTCCATTGCAGTGATTCCATCCATAATATATAATCTTGGCTTCACATACTGGTTCAGATCAATAAGCATCCGGGCGAAGCTGTCCGCACTGGGGTATTTGGTATGACCAATGGCCTTATTTTTCCCATATACAAATCCATAGCTGTTCTTCACTGCTCCTGTAATTCGCTCCAGAGCGTGGGTTTTCATTTTGGAAAGAGAAATCACACACTCTGCCTCCAGCAGTTCTTTCGGAAGGATAAATTCTTTCGCCTGGACACCATCCGGATTTTCCACACGCACGCCTTTCGTATAATCAATAGCCGGAATCTGGTATTTTTCCAGATAAGTGTCCATTCCGGTACCCTGGATCACCTGTTTCGTAGTCCCGTGACCACAGGAATCTGCAAGCACAATATCTTTATAACCTTCCTCACGTAAAATCCTGGCAAAGGCCCCCACCACAACCGGATGAGTAATGACCGCTTTCTCCACTTCTGCTTTTTTCAAAAGGTTAGGCTTCAAAAGGATTTTTTCTTCTTTATTTATAAGGTTGTCCAGACCTCCCAGCTGAGACAGACCATTTTTCATAAGTGTATAAATTCGTTCTTCGTCGTAAGCTTCACAGGGAAGCACAATTACTTTGCTTTTTGTGTTCATGTTTCTACCCATATTTTCAAACATACAGCCTGTAATCTGTATCTGCATGTCTGGTGCTCTCGTTTTATTTTGTAATTATTCTGCAATTCTTCACACATACATGCACGCCTCAATACAGTCGCAGAGGATAAGCTAAGATCTCATTTCCGCGATGCAAACCGCCCTCAGTGCCTTCCGCACTGGCAATATACATGCCGGTACCACAGACAATGCATCTACCCCCATCTGCAAAAATGTCTCCGTCAATCTGGTATCCGCTGCCAGTTCCCCACAGAGACATACTTTACAATTCTGCGCGTGTCCTGCATCTACAATCATCTTTATCATTTTCAGAATTGCAGGATGATGATCATCATATTTCTTCTGTAAAAGCGGATTCTGACGATCCATGGCCAAAGTATACTGGGTCAGGTCATTGGTTCCGATTCCCAGAAAGTCCACACGTTTCGCCAGCTCTTCCCCAATCATCACTGCTGCCGGAGTCTCCATCATAATTCCAGTCCGGATTTTCTTAAAGGGTATACCTGCTGCCTTCAGCTCTTCTTTTACTTCCAACACCAGAGCTTCAACCTCATCCATTTCCTCTTCCGAACAGATCATAGGGTACATCATCCCCAGATTGCCATACCAGCTCGCACGGTAAATGGCACGGATCTGGGTTTTAAACAGGTTCTTCCGGTCCAGACTGAGACGGATTCCCCGATTTCCCATAAGAGGGTTGGTTTCTACCGGAATTTCAAGGTAGGAAGCCTGCTTATCAGCCCCGAGATCGGCGGTGCGGATAACTACCAGGCGGTCGCCCATAGTCTCAGCAGTTTTTTTATATGCTTGAAAAAGTTCTTCTTCCCCGGGATAATTCTCCCTGCCAAGATACTGGAACTCGCTTCGCAGCAGTCCGATTCCCTTTGCCCCATAATAAAGGGCGCTGTTTAAATCATCCAGACTGCCAATATTCGCGTAGATTCCCACTTCACGTCCATCTTTCGTAATATCGCCCTTGTCTTTCAGCTTCAAAAGGGATTCCCGCTCTACCAGATCTGCTTTTCGGCGAATCTCGTATTCTTTTCGTACCTCATTATCCGGTTCCAGATAGATGGTTCCCGTATATCCGTCAATAATGGCAATGCTGTCTTCCCACTCTTCTTCTGACTGTGGAATCCCAATACCTGTAACACAGGGAATATCCATATTTTTCGCAAGGATCGCAGCGTGAGAGGTAGCAGAACCTTTGCGGGTGACAATACCCAGAAGCTTCTCCTTATCCATTTCCATCAGTTCTGCAAGAGAAAGGGCATCTGCTGCCAGAATGACTGGTTCCTCTCCCAGATCAATTTTGTTCTCATCTTCCCCGAGAATTTCCAGAAGGAGACTGGAGATGCGGCTTACATTGTGGATTCGTTCCTTTATGGTCGGATCGTTCAGCCTGGAAAAAGTACTCTGCATCTCATCTCTTGTGGTCTGCACTGCATAAGCAGCAGTCACCTTTTCCCCTGTGATCATACTCTGTACCGCACGGAGAAAGCTGCCAGAGCCCAGAAGCTCTGCCTGCTCCAGGATCTGGTTTGTTCCATTTTCCCCATTCACTTTCACAATTCTATCCAAAGGTTTGGGTTCCATATCCAATTCAGGATCAGCTGTGTCCATTTGCTTTTCTGACATTCTGTCATACTCTTCCTTCAAAGTCTGCATCACATGCCGACGGGCCACATCAAAATTCTTCAGTTCCTTTTTTACATCATCTGCCTGATGCTGTCGGATCTGATATTCACCTTTCCGATAAAACCTGATTTTCCCAATGGCAATCCCCGCAAAGGCGGAAGCTCCCTTGTATATTTCCATTTTGTTTCTCCTCTAAAAAACTCATTTATTTCTGTAAATAATAATCACACACTGGCGAAGCTTTGTCAATATCCGTGTTGTTCGCTCTGTCCCCGGAAACATATATGTGCAAGCATTCTCCACCTCCAGCGACCTCTCTCCTTCCGCTGCAGTGCAATCCTGCCCGGTAGGACTTTTCTATTATATAAAAAAAGAGCCTGCACAGTGATTTATCCGTTTTTCTCCCGAACAGCTCACTCACAGGCTCTTTTCTAATGTTATCCTTTTACTGAATTAATTCAATTAATCACAGGCAGCCTTAAACTCAGTCCAGTTCTTATTATACTGTTCTTCAGCTTCCTGGCTTACATTCTTAATACTCTCTCCACTTGTTACGCTGTCCGGAACCACCAGGCTCTCGTCTACCAGCTCGTCTGCTGCCTTGTTGGTGCAGTAGTAACCGATATAATTGAAGCACTGCGCCGCAACCTCTGGTCTTAAAATGTAATCTACAAACTGGTAAGCTGCATCTGCATTGGGAGCCTCGCTTGGAATAAACATTCCCATAACACCGAAGCCAAGACCTTCCTCCGGATAAACCACTTTCAGATCCGGATTCTCTGCCAGAGCTGCAGTTACCTGGGAGGTGTAAAGGAACGCTACAGAAGCCTCTCCGTTCAGCAGCGCATTCTGAGTGTTGTCATCCTGGATCATACGCACATTGGGTGCCAGCTCTACCAGCTTTTCACCAGCTTCTGCAATGGTATCCACGTCTTCTTCATTCATACTCTTACCCATGGTAAGAAGAGTAATGCCGTTGATCACACGGTAGTTGCCGATCAGCGCTATGCTGTCCTCCAGAGACGGATCCCACAGATCAGAATAGCCCTTAATGTCAAGATCAACCTCCTCCGGATCGTATACGATCAGCGGAATACCTGCACCATATGGTACGGTGTACTCGTCCTTCTCATCATAGAACTGTCCCTGATAAAGAGGATTGATGTTTCCCCAATTGGAGATTTTGTCTTTGTCAAGCTTGGTGGCAAGACCTTCTTCCACGATTTTCTCGAGAATGTAGTCATCTGCGATTACCACATCATAGTCTCCGCCTTTTGCCATGGAAACCTTCTCCAGCATGGTTTCGTCAGTGTCAAAGTTGGAATACACGATCTTACAGCCGGTTTCTTCCTCAAATCCGTCCAGAACCTCCTGCGGGAACATTCCTTCCCAGGTATAAAGGACAAGCTCGGAGTCAGCTGCGTATACAGGTGACAGGCTGCCACAGATTGCTGCTGCAGCAAGAATTACCGCAAATACCTTTTTCTTCATAATCATTCTCCTCTTCTTCAAAAACACAGCCGGCTTCTGCCAACCACGTTTCCGTTTTTATAAATTTCCATGTTTACTCTGCCTTGATCTTCGTCCACAGCTCCGCATATTTCTGCTTAATTTTCGGTTCCTGATAACGGAAGATCTCGCTGTTTGGATTTTCAAAATCCGGGATGTAGGAGGAAACGCCCTCATACTCTCCGGTGATCATAGTTTCGTAAACACTCTTTACAGGAGAAGTATAACCTACTTCTTCCGTATTGGAAAGAGCAGATTCTTCATTTAGCATAAAATTAATAAACTGATGGGCAAGCTCTGTCTCATTGCAGTCCCTTGTGATAACCATTGCATCATACCAGTTGTTGGTTCCCTGACTCGGTGTGAAGTAATCCATATTCGGATTTTCGCTTATAATATAAGAAGCATCTCCGGAATAAACAACTGCCATAGCCTTGTTTCCGGAAATCATATTGTCAATGACGTCATCACCGGCGTAAATCGGATCCATGGTATTTCTCTGGTCAACCAGCCACTGGTAAGCTTCCTGGATCTGATTCTCATCTGTAGTATTCATGGAATATCCAAGAGCCTTCAGTGCTATCATAAAGGAATCCCGCTCAGAATCATACATGTAAATATTTCCTTTATATTTGGTATCCCTGAGAAGATCCCAGCCCTCCTGAAGATCTGCCGGATCAACCACAGACGTATCATAAAGAATACCAACCGTTCCCCAGAAGTACGGGCAGGAATAACGATTTCCTGGATCATAGCTTTTATTCATGACCTCATCCATCAGGCTGCCCTTATTCGGGATCAGATCCCAGTCAATATACTGTAGATAATCCTCTTTAATCAGACGCTCGATCATATAATCCGAAGGGATCAGCACATCATAGGACTCACCGCCGGAAAGCTTGGTGTACATCATTTCGTTGGATTCGAAGGTTTCGTAAACTACTGTACAATTATATTCCTGCTCAAACTGTGTCAGAAGATCCAGATCCATATATTCTCCTGCATTATAAACCTTCAGGACATGGTTCTCCGCTGCACTGCCTCCGCACTTAATCAGTCCGAAGCCAAGGGCGAAAACCAGCAGAAGGGCAATCACGCGCTGAATCTTTTTCGCATGCTTGCTGGCATGCTTTTCCAGAAGCTTTGGAAGCACGTTGGCAAAAACCATGACAAGCACAATGACCAGGATTACAATTGTGGACAGGGCGTTGATGGTAGGGTTGATTCGCTTGGTCATATTATAGACCACAATGGAAATATTCTTTACACCGTTTCCGGATACAAAGTACGAAATTACGAAATCGTCAAAGGACATGGTAAATGCCAGCAGCGCACCGGCGAAAATGCCATCCTTGATCATGGGCACGATTACCTTGGTCAACGCCTGGAACGGGGTTGCTCCAAGATCCATGGCTGCATTTGCCAGGTTCGGGTCAAGGCTTCGCACCTTGGGATAAACACTGGTGATCACATATGGCGTGCAAAAGGAAATGTGCGCCAGCAGCATGGTAAAGTACCCTTTCCGAAAGCCCAGTGAAGAAAACAGAAGCATCAGTCCGATTGCGGTAACAATATCCGGGTTCAAAATGGGCAGGTTGTTGATATTTAAAAGTGTTTCCTTTAACACCTTTCTGGACTTGGAAAGACCGATTGCAGTGATGGTTCCCAGCACTGTGGAGATCACAGTTGCCAGGATGGCGATGGTCACAGACACGTAAACCGCTTTGCTGACTTCTGTATTGTGCAGCAACTCTGTATACCACCTCATGGAGAATCCCGTAAACCTGGTCAGGGATTTGGAGGAATTAAAGGAAAAAATCATGGTCACCAGGATTGGCAGGTAAAAGAATACCAGACAGATGGCCACATAAAATCTCTGAAAAAAGCTTGTTTTTTTCTGCATGCTATCCTCCTACTCTCCTTTTTCCTTGTCCATCCGCTTCATCAGACTCATGGAAATCAAAATGATCACCGCCAGAATCATGGAAATGGCACTTCCGAAATTCCAGTCTCCAACGGAGATAAACTGGGACTCGATCAGGTTACCGATGAGCATGTACTGTCCGCCGCCCAGAAGCTTCGGGATAACGAAAGAGGAAATGGCAAGAAGGAAAACCATCATAATACCATTTACCACCCCTGGCAGGGACAGCTTCCAGATTACCTTCCAGAAGGTCTGGAAACGGTTGGCTCCCAGATCGTAGGCTGCCTCGATCAGGGATTTATCCATTTTATTTAAGGATGTATGGATAGGAATGATCATAAAGGGCATAAAGTTGCAGATCAGGCCTACCATTACGGAAAAATCCGTATACATCATACTGATAGGTCCCAGTCCGATTTTTTCCAAAAGGTTATTGATGATTCCGTTATCTGCAAGAAGATTCATCCACGCATAGGTACGAAGAAGCATGTTGATCCACATTGGAATGGTTACCAGCATAATGAGAAGTCCCTGGACTTTCTCAGAGCATCTCGCAATGATCAGGGCAAGGGGATATCCAAGCACCAGACAGATAAAGGTGGTGAGAAGTCCCAGCCAGAAGGATTTCAGGATCACATTTAGGTAGGTAGCTTCCAGGAATTTGGCAAAATTCCCCCAGGTGAAGGAAAGTGTCATTACTTCATTTCCTTCTGTGGTGAACGCATACAGGGCAATGAGAAACAGTGGGATCACAAGGATAACAATTGCCCAGATAAAGTAAGGAATGATCAGGCGCTTAAACTGTTTCATCAATAAGCTCCCATTCTGTACATGACGTGAATGTCTTCCGGTCCGAATTTCAGTCCTACCTGGCGGCCCACTTCCGCATAATCGGTGGTCTGAACTTTATAGGTGCGCAGTTCTGTTTCTACGAGAATTTCGTAATGAACGCCCTTGAAGGTGACGTTTCGGACAACACCGTTGATTTTCGCCTGAGATGGTTCCACAATGTCAAGGTCCTCAGGACGAAGCACAACCTCGATTTCTTCATTATCCTCAAAGCCTTTGTCCACGCATTCGAATTCAAATCCGTCGAACTGAACCAGATAATCTCTGATCATAATTCCTTCTATAATATTGGACTCTCCAATGAAGCCTGCTACAAAACGGTTTTCGGGCTCGTTGTAAATATCAGTAGGAGAACCGATCTGCTGAATTTCGCCGTTATTCATAACGACCACGGTATCAGACATGGAAAGGGCTTCCTCCTGGTCATGGGTAACGTAAATGAAGGTAATTCCAACCTCCCGTTGGATTTTTTTCAGCTCAATCTGCATCTGTTTTCGTATTTTCGCATCCAGGGCGCCAAGAGGCTCGTCAAGAAGAAGGATTTTCGGCTCATTTACCAGCGCACGGGCAATGGCAACTCGCTGCTGCTGTCCACCGGAGAGCAGGGTGACATCTCTTTTTTCGAAACCCTCCAGACCTACCATTTTCAGCATTTTGGTGACTTTCTGGGCGATCACGTCCTTGTCCACTTTTTTCAGATTCAGACCGAATCCAATGTTCTCTGCCACATTCAGATGGGGAAAAAGGGCATATTTCTGGAAAACGGTGTTTACCTCTCTCTTATATGGAGGCAACTTGGAAATCTCAATTCCGTTAAACAATACTTCGCCGCCGCTTGGCTCCTCGAAGCCTGCAATAATACGAAGGGTTGTGGTCTTTCCACAGCCACTTGGTCCCAGAAGGGTGAGAAACTCGTTCTCATAGATGTCCAGATTGATTCCGCGGAGAACCTGCTGGTCATCAAAATTTTTTGTGAGGTTTTTCAACTCTATGAGTTTGTTCATTCGTGTGCTCCTTTCCGGCCACTGTCTGCATAACGTCCAGCAACCCTTTCCATTCCCCGGAATGTATCTGATCTCGCCTTGATTCCATGGATACAGTCCAGTAAGAAATATTCAATCCGCAAATCTACTGCGATCTCCGGCGCAACTTTTTCACAAGGGAATATACAAGTAGAATTCCTGCCGTAAAAGCCAGCATAATGGTACACAGCGCATTGATTTCCGGGGTTACTCCGGTCTTGATCTGTGTGTACACCTTAATGGGCAAAGTGGACAGCCTGGGTCCATTGATAAAAATACTGATTACCACATCGTCCATGGACATGGCAAAAGCAAGCAGGGAACCGGATGCCACAGCAGGCATGATCAGGGGCAGTGTAATATCCCTGAAGGCTCTCATGGAAGTAGCTCCAAGATCCCGGGCAGCTTCCTCAAGGGAAGGATCCATGCCCACAAGTCTGGCTTTTACTTCCATCAATATATAAGGAATGCAAAATACCGTATGTCCGATCAGCAGAGTAAGCATTCCGAAGGGCAGGTTCAGCATGTAGAAAAATGCCATCAGCACCATACCCAGAATAATTTCCGGTATCATAAGGGGCAAAATGGAAATGTACTCCAATGCGCCTTTTGTTTTCCAGTGAATCCGTGACAGGCCTACAGCGCCTAAAGTTCCGATAACTGCTGAAACCGCACAGCTTGCAACGCCGAGGATCAGGCTGTTTACCAGTGCTTCCATCATGGCACTGTCTGCAAATAATTTCTCGTACCACTGGAGGGAAAATCCGGTGAGACGTACGGGAAGCTTGGATTCGTTGAAGGAGAAAATGATGACTACGGCTACTGGGAGGTACATTAAGAAGAAAATGATACCAAGGTATATCTTCTCAAAGCGGGTGCTCCGTTTCATGCCAGAGCCTGTATTTCTCTTCTTTCCAAATTTTTTAACTAATGTACCGTTTTTAGCCTCGGCACCTTCACCTTGCATTTTCGGATCCAGCACTTCTATTTCATTATTTTGTGTTTTTATCATCCCAGCCCCTCCACTTCTTTCGCATTGGTAACCTTACGGTATAGAAGGATCATCAAAGTGGTAAGGATCATCATGATCACCGCCAGTGCAGCCGCAAAGGGCCAGTTATTTCCCCGGGTCATCTGATCCTGGATCAGGCTTCCTACCAGCACAACTTTGTTTCCGCCCAGGATATCTGCTATGAAAAACAGTCCCATAGATGGAATAAAGGTAAGGATCACACCGGACAAAAGTCCTGGCAGGGTCAGCTTAAAGCTGACTGTCCAGAAGGCCTTTGCCTTACCTGCCCCCAGATCACGGGCGGCTTCTACCAGTGACCAGTCCAGTTTTTCCGCACTGGAATATACTGATAAAATCATAAATGGCAGCAGTACATATATCATACCAATGATGATTGCCGGGTAGCTGTACATGATTTTCAGCGACTTCTCGATCAGGCCAAGCTTTTTCAGCACAAAATTCAGAACGCCTTTTTTCTGAAGGATGATGATCCAGCCGTAAAGTCTGATCAGGGAATTCACCCAGAAGGGAAGCATAAGAAGAAGCATAGCTTTCTTTTTACCGCCTGCTGGTAATTTCGCCATAAAATAGCCAAAGGGATACCCGATCAGGGTAATAAAAACAGTACTTGTAATGGCCAGCTGGAAGGACTGGACAAAGGTGTCCAGATACACTGGTTCCAGGAGCTTCCGGTAATTATCCAGGGTAAAGATCCACTGCACGCCGTGGACTTCTCCAGGGGTGGCAAAGCTTAAGGCTACCATGTAGATAAGAGGGCATGCCACGAAGATCAAAGTGAAAATATATAATGGCAGGATCATCCAGATGGTGGCGCGGGTGTGTCTGGCGGATGCAGCACTCTTGCTGTTGCCTCGGACTTTTTTTACAGGCACGGATTCCTTGCTATTGCCGTGGCTGTTCTTTGCAGGTGCAGATTTCCGGCTGTTGCCACGGCTGTTACTGAGACCGCCCATCACTGATTTCCTCCTGACATATCAGCAGGCTCTTTCGTCTTAAACTCCCGATTTACTACAACTGCATTTCGCGGATCAAAATACCATTTTATCTGCTGACCTGGCTGAATGTTTGCATTCATGCCAAACCGGCTGGCTGTGATTTCTGTGCCGTCAGACAAAGCAAGCAGAACTCGCAGCTGACCTGCAGCGAAATTCTTCTCCTTCACAGTTGCGTGAAGATGTCTGCCAGTTCCCTCAGCTTCATTTTGCTCAACTACATTTTCCATTTCAGCTTCATCCAGCAGAATATTTTCGCTTCTCACAGCCAGGGTAAGCTGCTCTCCCACCTTTACAGTCTCTTCTGTATAAACGGAAACAGTGTCATTTCCTATTTCAACCTGTGCATAAGAACCATTTATTTCTGCAACTTTTCCTTTTAAAATATTGGCATTTCCCACAAAGGTTGCCACATAGCTTGTTTTCGGATAGTTGTAAATCTCATCCGGAGTGCCGATCTGCTCAAACTGCCCCTGATTCATTACCACGATCCGATCGGACATATTAATGGCCTCTTCCTGGTCGTGGGTGATATAGATAAAGGTAATTCCAAGCTTCTTCTGCAGTCGCTTCAGTTCCAATTGCATCGTCCGCCGAAGCTGCAGATCCAGAGCTCCGAGAGGCTCGTCCAGAAGCAGTACACGTGGATTATTTGCCAATGCTCTTGCAATGGCTACACGTTGCTTCTGTCCACCGGAGAGCTCCGCAGGTTTTCGTTTCTCGAAGCCTTCCAGCTGAACCAGCTCCAGCATTTCCTTAACCTTTTTCTTTATATCCGCTTTTGGTACTTTTCGTATTTTCAGACCATACCCGATGTTATCCGCCACGTTCATATGGGGAAAAAGGGCATAATTCTGAAATACCGTGTTCACATCTCTCTGGTTTGGCTCCAGATTCGTCACATCTTTCCCCTCCAGCCATATACTTCCGCTGTCCGGCTGCTCAAGTCCTGCGATGATGCGAAGAGTGGTCGTCTTGCCGCAGCCGGAAGCACCCAGCAAGGTGACGAATTCCCCCTGATCAATTTGCAGATTGATTCCCTGTAGAACATATTCTTCTGATGTAAAACTTTTTTTCAGATTTCTTAATTCAAGAAATGAGTCAGACATTTGTCTCCTCCTTTCTGGAGCGTGTTTGAAAATTATTCCTGCAGGCTTCCACAAATTGTGACACGCATTTTGAAGAAAGCCTTTTTTAACACGCTCGGCTGTAATGTTAAGTGAAGTACGAAAAAAAAAAACAGGATACCCCTATAGCCATACATTCAGAAAATCTCTATATAAACACGGTGCATGTTTATATAGCGCCATTACTGTATATTGCTATATCGGTAACCCGTATTCCCATATAATTCTTCAAAAAAAGGTACAACTTTTCTAAAAAGCCTGGGGCGGAATAACCTGACATGTACCTCATCTCCTTTGTTTGCAATCAAGGTGTATTCTATCATAGAATGAATCATTTGAAAACAGTTATTTTCCCATTGATAACATATTTTTTCATTTTCATTTAACAGATCAGGAGCAGAACCAAATTGGCTCTGCTCCCTTGCAAAATGTTATCCAATATTATATTTTTTACGTATTTCTTCTTTATCTTCTTCAGATATTTTAAGTGCATCCATAGCCTGATCCACAGACCAGTTCATTGTTTCTGTAAGAGTTTTAATTGAAGAAACCAAACTCTCGCAAACTCCTTTTTCATAATTTCTCTGTGCTACATCGTCAAGAACATGTCCCACATCTGTTACCTCACTTTCTAAATCCATTTCCATTTGGATTCCAAAATCGTCCTGCAAAATCATCCTTTTCTCTGAAGCATTCCGTTTATCTGAAAGTAAAACTTCCAACATTCGCAGGATGCCAGACGCTTCTTTATCATATGCATCCCCAAGGCATATAATCACATTTGTCAGAAGATCGTAATTTTTTTCTTTTTCATGTACATTTCCTATCATATTTTCTTCTTTTACAGAATACCGATTAATTGTATTTTTTCGGTAATTTGGAGGATTTATACATATGAATACGTTATATACCTTCTTTATCTTTTCGTAATGTGAGTTTGTAAAAACTGTTCCATACTGTGAAGAAACCATCCTACAGCAATAATAAATGCTACGCTTAATGATGGGATACCCAGGATAATAATTATTCTGAGGTTCCACATTAATGATCAGACTCAATCGATTGTCAGTACCTGGTATCAATGCACTAAAGCGAATATCATAGGTTACTGTTCCTTCCGCTATGGTCGTATCTTCAGTAGATAGTCCTTTTATCAATTCGGGAGTTTCTTCATCCGGATATACTGGAATTTCAGAAACATACAAATCTCCTTCTATGTATTTCTCTGCAATTTCCTGTATTGCACACTCCCTGTACTCCTGCAGACAGCTTTTCATAATCCATGCAAGAATAATCTTGTTTGACAATAATTTCTTACATGCGTTATCATACGCTGCCTTTTCTCCTGCGGTAGAAAGCATTTTTGACAATTTGTTTGGTACTTTCATTCACCACAAGCCTTTCTTTATGAACTTTATCTACATTTTTATAATAACACATACTGCGTTCTTAAATCTATAAAACTTTTATTAAAAATATTAACTGCCTTTCTTTATTCACACTATCCATTTAAAGATATTTATTGAGCTTTTTCCAACACCATGATACAATAGCTTCAAGGGTTTTTACTACATTTGAGGAGGTTTACCATGAAAGAAATTACAGCTGTAAAAATTAATCCAACAGATTTTGCGCCCTTTGGCACCTACTGTTCCATGACTGAACCGGAAGGTTATCCTTTACAGGGCGAAATCCACAAATTTTATCCGGATCGTATCTCAGGTACCTGTATGGGAAGTATGGGATTTTCTCCCATTGCCGTACGCAAAGATGAGCGAATCGTTAAGATGGCAGAATACCACACAACCACCTGGGAAGGCATTGTAGCTCTGGATGATGATATGATCATTCATGTTGCTCCTGCATCTGCCGGTACGCCAGTCCCGGAACTTACAAAGGCCTTCCTTGTTCCCAAAGGATGTATGGTAAAGATCAATGCCGCTATCTGGCATTTATGTCCTCTGCCAGTAAACAACGATGTCCTTCATGCAATGATCATTTTACCGGAATGTACTTATGCCAATGACTGTACGGTAGTTGAGTTTGAGGAAAAAGACTGGTTTAAAATCGTATAATCAGAATTTTCACCCACGATAAATCAGAATTTTTACCCAAGATTTTCTTGACAAATGGCTGCTTATAACTTAAAATATCTTTTGTGTCTGATAAGTGTATAAATTTTTATACACTTATCATTCCATAAGCTGGAATAGCTCAGTCGGTAGAGCACTTCACTCGTAATGAAGGGGTCGTGAGTTCGAGTCTCATTTCCAGCTTTTTTTATTTGCATCAATCGGATATTTCTGATCTGCTTCGCTACTTGCTTATTGTAAAAAGATTCAAAAAGACTGCATTCCTCACATCTGAAATTCAGATATGTAAATACAGTCTTTTTTGCTATTTTATTACTTATTGGCTATTTATTTCTCATTTGCTATTTCTGTCTGCTTTGTTATTGTCATTTTTTACTGTGGCTCTTTTCTTCACTGTTTCTGCCTTTTTCTCTGCCTTGACAGCTTCTTCTACTTTCGTAGCTTTTTCTTCCTTTACTGACTTCTTTGCTGGAGTTTTTGCCTTCACAGTCCTTACCAGTTTTCCTGCAGTCTTATCTTTCGCAGTCTTATCTTTCGCAGTTTTCGCTGCGGTCACTTTCTTCCTGGCTGGGGCTTTCCCGGGAGTGCAGCTGTAGATGCTTACACCAAGTGCCGGCAGTTTCACCTTAATAGAGTGCTCACGTTCGTCGCACTCTTCTGCTTTTGCTGTCTTCACACGAGAATTTACTACACCCTCGCCGCCGAATTCTGCTGCATCGCTATTAAAGATTTCTTTATATTTCCCTGCAAAGGGCACGCCCACCTGGTAATTCTCGTAGGGTATTGCGGCGAAATTACAGATTACAAGCAGCGTTTCCTCTGGTTTCTCTGTCTTACGCAGGAAAGTGATCACATTCTCCTCGTATTTCATCAGCTGAACCCACTCAAATCCGTCATACTCATCATCCATCTGATAAAGAGCAGGCGAACTCTTATAAAGGGTATTCAACGCCTGAATGCATTTGGCAAGTCCCTCCGGCATATCAGTCCCCGGTGCCATCATTTTACAGCCAGGATGCACCATCATATAGGAATAAGCCTCTCTCACCTGAGCCAGCTTCTGCTTCTCATCTCCTGGCAGCTTCGCCATAAATTCTTCCAGACTTCCTACGTCTCTGCTTCCAAGTGTAAGAATATAATGCTCAGAATATGCATATAAGGTGGACAAAGTCAGCTGGTCATGATAATTCTTCCGCAAAATCGGATCTACTGACAGATAGAATAGGAAATCTCTTGTCCATCCGCCACTCCACTTATAATCAAACCCAATGTGATCATTCTCCACACTGTCAGTCAGCTCCGGCCACAGACCATCCTCCTGTGCGATCAGAAGTGCTCCTGGATCACGCTTCTTCACAATGGAATTCAGATGCTTCAGAAATTCAATGGCAGGAAGGTTCTCATTGGAGCCATACATATTCGGCGTCCATCCATCCTTTCTTCCATAATCCAGATAAAGCATGGCATCCACATCATCCATACGAAGACCGTCCACATGGAAAACCTCCAGCCAGAAACAGGCATTGGAAATCAGGAAATCCATTACCATAGGACTGTCATAATTATAAAGCATGGTGCCCCACATTGGGTGGACTGCCATTTCCGGGTCTTTCACTTCATAAAGGGCTGTTCCGTCAAATTTCTCCAGACCGCCTGCGTATCTCGGGAACTGTGCCGGTGACCAGTCAAGGATCACGCCTATTCCCACCTGATGAAGCTCATCTACCAGTGCTGCAAAATCTGCTGGTGTGCCATAACGTGTGCTGACTGCAAAATATGCAGATGTAGGATATCCATCTGAACCATCCTCCAGAAATTCCATAACCGGATGAAGTTCCACATGGGTATATCCCTTTTCTTTCGCAAAGGTCACCAGCTCTTTCCCTGATTCCCACTGTCCCAGGCTTGTCTCATAAATGGAAACCGGCTGCCTGCGGTCGTCGTATTTCTTACGTTCAGCCATCCAGCTGCTGTCGTTCCATGTAAAATCAGAAACATCTGCCACAACAGAATTCCACAACGGTGCAGGCTGGGTTCTGTTTCCATAAGGATCTGCCTTCTGAAGGAGCACATCCCCTTTCGCCTTAATTTCATAACGATAGGCATCTCCCGCCTTTACTCCCGGGATAAAAAGTTCAAAAAGGCCTGACATGGGCATCTTGTGCATGGGGAGTGCTCTGCCATCCCAATTATTGAATTCGCCAACCACACTTACCCGAACTGCATTGGGTGCCCACACTGCGAAATGAGTGCCTGCTACCCCATTCATCACCATGGGATGTGCGCCCATTTTCTTATAGGCTTCATAATATACGCCGCCAAGGAAGGCTCTTTCATCCTCTTCTGTGAGAAGTCCGCCAAATGCGTAGGCATCCTTAAAGTTCTTCGTCTCCTTCTCAAACTCTACCTGAAATTCATAATCCGGAATTCTTCTGCCTGGGATCAGCACTGCATAATAGCCAGCCTCGTCCTCCAGCTCCATTTCATATTTCGTGCGCCCTGTAACCACTGCCGCAGCTCTGGCTTCCGGAAAAAAGCCCTGTATCAGCACACCATCCGGTGTCAGTCTCGGTCCCATCACATCTCTTGGCGCTGTCTCTTCCCCATATACAACCGCTTCAATTTCTGGCCAGTCCATATAATCATATACTGTTTTGCTCATAAGTCTCTCCATTTCCCCGCCAATTTTCACGGACTGTCGGATTTCCGGAAAATATGTTAATATTGTTATATTTTTCCCATCGATCCGACCATAATTTTGATATTTCTATTTTACCATTTTAAGCGGGAAAAAGAAAGAAATTTGTTTGACAAATACACCCCTCTGCGTTAAATTATTGGTATATGATTTTGAAAACACCTAAGGAGGATTTTTCAATGAGTAATCGAAACTACGACGTAACTGCACTTGGCGAGCTTCTCATCGATTTCACAGAGAATGGAACCAGCGCGCAGGGCAACCCGATCATGGAAGCGAACCCGGGCGGAGCTCCATGTAATGTTCTGGCTATGCTTGAGCGCCTTGGCAAGAAGACCGCTTTTATCGGAAAAGTTGGAAAGGATATGTTCGGAAACCAGCTGAAGGCTGCTGTTGAAGAAGTTGGAATTGATACAAGAGCTCTTATTATGGATGAAGAAGTACATACCACACTGGCATTTGTCCACACCTATCCGGATGGAGACAGAGACTTCTCTTTCTATCGTAATCCAGGTGCTGACATGATGCTGACTATGGATGAGGTTCCGGACGACCTGATCCGCGATTCCCGCATTTTCCATTTCGGAACTCTCTCTTCTACCCATGAGGGCGTACGTGAAGCTACACGTCATGCCATTGAGGTAGCAAAAGAAGCCGGCTGTATCATCACCTTTGACCCCAATCTGCGCCCGCCACTCTGGAAATCCCTTGAGGATGCCCGTGTCGAGATTGAGTACGGTCTTACCAAATGTGACGTTCTGAAGATTTCTGACAACGAAGTGGAATTCCTTTTCGATACCACAGACTACGACAAGGGTGCTGCACTGATCGAAGAGAAATATCACATTCCGCTGGTTCTTATCACCATGGGTAAAGACGGAAGCCGCGCTTATTATAAGGGACGCCGCGTAGAATGCGCTCCATTCCTTCAGGAGCACACCATTGAGACCACAGGTGCCGGAGACACCTTCTGTGCCAGCATCCTGAACTATGTTCTGGAGCACGGTCTTAAGGATCTTACAGATGAGAATCTTATGGAAATGCTTACCTTTGCTAACGCAGGCGCTTCCCTTATTACTACCCGCAAGGGTGCTCTCCGTGTCATGCCAACTCGCGAAGAAGTTAAGGAATTTATTGCAAAGAGCGGCAGATAAATATGTAGCTTTGAATCGCAATTTTTAATTAAAGCAAAAACAGGAATCGCTAATCTGAAATTTAGTGGTTCCTGTTTTATTATTAGAATATTTTATATATTATTGTTAAATTTCTCAGTTGTGTTCTTCTATCATAACTGTTATAATCATCGTATGGGTGTTGCCATAACGGTAGGCGGTTAGTCCTTCAACAGAGGGACTGTGACCCTCTGATTACATAGAAACCCTGAAAGGGAATTCAGTGGAAAGGAGGGCTAGGCCAATGAGTATTATTGACTTTATAGCAGTTGTAAGCTTCGGCTTAACCTGCTTTACAATAGGATACACATTGGGTAAAGATGTAAATAATACACAAAAATAGCCGCCCTGTCTGTAAACTAAGCGGCAATTTTTGCTAACAAGTATATGGACTAACCGTCTATCGGCAACACTCTTTTTCTATACTTATATTAACATTCTGTTGTCTTAATGTCAATTATCTGTATTTGAATTTATTTCACCACGCGAACTTTTGAAACACCTTCAATGGCCTTCAGCGCATCCAGCGCCTCTGCGGAAGCTGCACTCTCCAGATCGATCAGAGTATACGCATACTCACCTTTACTCTTGTTGGTCATGTCTGCAATGTTCAGGCCCTCAGCACCAAGGATCTTGGTCAGCTGACTAATCATGTTTGGAATGTTCTTATGTGTAATGGCAATACGTCCAACTGCTACGCAGGTACCCATATCACAGTTCGGGAAATTTACAGAATTTTTGATATTACCATTCTCAAGGAAATCACGAACCTCCTTCACAGCCATAACTGCACAGTTCTCCTCAGATTCCTCTGTGGAGGCGCCAAGATGAGGAGTTACCAGAATGCCCTCATGACCTGCAACTGTATGGTTGGCAAAGTCTGTTACATACTTTTTCACCTTGCCACTGTTCAGCGCCTCAATCAGCGCATCCTCGTCAACCAGAAGGTCACGGGCAAAGTTCAGAAGTACAACACCCTCTTTCATCTTATCAAAAGCCTCTTTGTTGATCATCTTCTTTGTGGAATCCAGAAGCGGTACATGTACAGTGATATAATCGCACTTGCTGTAAATCTCATCTAAGCTCTTGCTGTGCTTAATAGTACGGGAAAGGTTCCATGCTGCATCGATGGAAATGTATGGATCATATCCATAAACCTCCATCCCAAGGGAAGCTGCTGCATTTGCCACCATGCTTCCGATAGCACCAAGACCGATGATACCAAGCTTTTTGCCCATGATCTCACAGCCTGCAAACTGTTTCTTCTGTTTCTCAGCAAGCTTATCAATATCTTCCTGGTCTTTTTCTCTCTGTACCCACTCAATACCTCCCACAATGTCACGGGAAGCAAGAAGCATACCGGCAAGAACCAGCTCCTTTACACCATTTGCATTGGCTCCAGGAGTATTAAATACAACGATGCCTTTCTCTGCACACTCTTTCACCGGAATGTTATTGACTCCGGCTCCGGCACGTGCGATCACAGCAACACTTTCCGGCAGCTCCATGTCATGCATCTTGGCACTTCTTACAAGAACTGCCTGGCAGTCATCCAGAGTATCTGCTTTTTTATAATTATCATCAAAAATGTCCAGGCCTTTCTGGGCAATAGGATTCAGGCAATGATACTGAAACATCAGGCATTTTCCTCCTCAAACTTTTTCATGAATGCAACCAGCGCTTCCACACCAGCCTTTGGCATTGCGTTATAAATACTTGCTCTCATACCGCCAACAGTTCTGTGGCCTTTCAGGTTCACAAGACCTGCCTTGGCAGCCTCAGCAACGAATTTCGCATCCATCTCTTTATCTCCTGTTACAAAAGGAACATTCATAAGAGAACGGTCTTTCGGAACAACGGTGCCATGGAAAAGCTTGCTGGAATCAAGGAAATCGTAAAGGATCTTTGCTTTCTCCTCGTTGCGTTTCTTCATCTCTTCCAGACCGCCCATTTTCTTCAGCCATTTGAAAACTTTACCGCATACGTAGATGCAATATGCATTCGGTGTATTATAAAGGGAACCAGCGTCTGCATGTGTCTTATAGGTAAGCATGGTAGGTGTTCCCGGAAGAACATCTTCTGTGATCAGATCCTCGCGGATAATGGCGATTACCATACCTGCAGGTCCGATGTTCTTCTGAACGCCGCCATAGATAATACCATATTTGCTTACATCAACCGGCTCGGAAAGGAAACAGGAGGATACATCTGCCACAAGTGTTTTGCCCTTTGTATTTGGAAGCTCTTTGAACTTGGTTCCATAAATGGTGTTGTTCTCACAGATATAAACATAGTCTGCATCCGGGCTGATCGGCAGATCGCTGCAATCCGGAATGTAAGAGAAAGTCTTATCCTCGGAAGAAGCAATCTTGTTTGCTTTTCCGTATTTCTGTGCTTCCTGGTATGCTTTCTTTGCCCACTGACCGGTTACAATGTAGTCAGCCACCTTATTTTTCATAAGGTTCATTGGGATCATGGCAAACTGCTGGGAAGCGCCGCCCTGAAGGAAAAGTACCTTATAGTTGTCCGGAATATTCATCAGCTCACGAAGATCCTTCTCAGCTGTGTCAATGATTTCCTGGAATGCAGCACTTCTGTGGCTCATTTCCATAACGGACATGCCGGTACCATTGTAATCCATCATTTCATCTGCGACTTCTTTCAACACCTCTTCTGGAAGGACCGCCGGTCCTGCGGAAAAATTGTACACTCTGCTCATTTCTTCACATCCTCCTCATCAAATACCTCGTCTAAACTTGCTCCTGCAGGAACCATAGGATATACGCTTAAATCCTGGTCGATCCAGCAATCGAGAACTACCGGACCCTCTGATGAAAGCGCCATCTTAAGTGCAGGCTCTACTTCTTCCATCTTCGTAACACGGATTGCTTTTGCTCCCATTGCTTCAGAAACTTTCACGAAGTCCACACCATCATTTAAGATGGTCTGAGAATATCTTTGTTCATAGAACAGAGTCTGCCACTGACGTACCATTCCCAGAACATGATTGTTCAGAATGATCTGGACAAGAGGTTTGCCGCAGCGAACTGCCGTGGCGATCTCGTTCATGTTCATACGGAAACAGCCGTCTCCTGCTATATTTACCACGGTTTTGTCCGGGCAGCCCATCTTTGCTCCGATTGCTGCGCCAAGGCCGTAACCCATGGTACCAAGCCCTCCTGATGTCAGGAAGGTTCTCGGCTCCTTAAATTTGAAATACTGGGCAGCCCACATCTGGTGCTGTCCTACATCTGTGGAAACGATTGCATCTCCACCTGTCAGTTCATAAAGCTTCTGGATCACGTAAGGTCCGGTAAGCTGGGAATGATCGTAATTCAGCGGATACTTAGCTTTCATATCCTGAATATGCTGTACCCATTCATCATGGCGCTTCTCCGGGATTTTCACAAGGAGAAGCTTCAGCACTTCCCTCAGATCTCCGATCACGGAGGCATCAACTGCAATATTCTTGTTGATCTCCGCTGCATCTACATCAATCTGCAGGATCTTTGCCTTCGGTGCGAAGGTCTTGGTATCTCCTGTCACACGGTCGCTGAAGCGTGCACCAAGAGTGATCAGAAGATCACACTCGCACATTGCGTAGTTGGAAGTTTTGGTTCCATGCATTCCAACCGGACCTGTGTAAAGCTCATCCTCTCCGGAAAAAGCCCCTTTTCCCATAAGGCTGTCGCAGACCGGAGCCTGGATCTTGTGGGCAAGTGCACGGACTTCTTCAGATGCATCTGCGATCACAGCACCGCCGCCAACAAAAATAAATGGCTTTTTCGCTGCTGCGATCATCTGGGCTGCTGTATCCACATCCTTCGGACGGATGGTGTCAACCTTCGGCTCTACGGCTGTGATGGTGTGACGGATATATTCACATTTTGCTGCGGTTACGTCCTTTGGCACATCTACGAGTACCGGACCAGGACGACCGCTTTTGGCGATGATAAAAGCTTTGCGGATGGTGTCTGCAAGCTTTGTTACATCTTTGACAATATAGCTGTGTTTTGTCACAGGCATTACAATGCCTGCGATATCAACTTCCTGGAAGGAATCTTTTCCAAGAAGGGCAGTTCCAACATTACAGGTAATTGCTACCACAGGAACAGAGTCCATACACGCGGTGGCAATTCCGGTTACCAGGTTGGTTGCACCTGGGCCGGAAGTTGCCAGACACACTCCGACCTTTCCTGTCGCACGGGCGTAACCGTCTGCCGCGTGGGAAGCTCCCTGCTCATGGGAAGTAAGTACATGTTTAATTTTATCACTGTATCGGTAAAGGGCGTCATAAACGTTCAGAATAGCTCCGCCTGGATATCCGAAAACGGTATCCACACTTTGCTCCAGCAAACATTCTATGATGATCTCCGCTCCTGTAAGCTGCAATTTCATTTCCTCCTGGTATATTATACTGTAAAAATCTCGGACATTTGCTATGAAAGAACCATGCTTTCATGAACCATAATTCTATTCACATGTCCGGATAAGAATCTTATTATTTCGCTTTCGGAACCTCGAGGATCGCACCGCGGTTTCCGGAAGTAACCATTGCTGCATATCTTGCCAGGTATCCGGTTGTAACCTTCGGCTCTCTCGGCTGCCATTTTGCTTTTCTTGCTGCAAGCTCTTCATCAGAAACCTTCAGTTCCAGCTTCAGTTCCGGAATATTGATGCTGATGATATCCCCTTCCTCAACAAGGGCGATGGGACCGCCTACTGCTGCCTCTGGTGAAACATGTCCGATGGAAGCGCCTCTGGATGCACCACTGAAACGTCCATCTGTAATAAGGGCTACAGAAGAACCAAGTCCCATACCTGCGATTGCAGAGGTAGGATTCAGCATTTCTCTCATTCCAGGACCACCCTTCGGTCCTTCATAACGGATGACAACAACGTCACCTTCTACGATCTTGCCGCCTTTGATTGCTGCGATTGCGTCTTCCTCGCAGTCAAAAACTCTTGCAGGTCCTTCATGAACCATCATCTCCGCAACAACTGCAGAACGTTTTACAACGCTTCCGTCTGGTGCAAGATTGCCCCGAAGTACAGCAAGTCCGCCTGTGGTGCTGTATGGATTGTCGATCGGGCGGATTACTTCCGGGTTCAGGTTTACACAGTCCTTGATATTCTCGCCTACTGTTTTTCCGGTTACAGTCATGCATTCTGTGTGAAGGAGTCCCTTCTTATTCAGCTCGTTCATAACTGCGTATACGCCGCCTGCTTCGTTCAGGTCTTCCATGTAAGTCGGGCCTGCCGGTGCAAGGTGGCAGATGTTCGGAGTCTTTGCACTGATTTCATTTGCAAAGCTGATATCGAAATCCCAGCCAATCTCATGTGCAATTGCCGGAAGATGAAGCATACTGTTTGTGGAACAGCCAAGAGCCATATCTACCGTAAGGGCATTCAGAAGTGCCTCTTTTGTCATAATATCTCTTGGACGGATGTTGCGGCGGTACATTTCCATAACCTGCATTCCTGCATGCTTTGCAAGACGGATACGCTCGGAATATACAGCCGGGATGGTTCCGTTTCCTTTCAGTCCCATACCAAGAACCTCAGTAAGGCAGTTCATACTGTTTGCAGTGTACATACCGGAACAGGAACCGCAGGTCGGACATGTTTTGTTCTCACACTCAGTCAGGCCTTCCTCTGTAAGCTTGCCTGCTGCGTAAGCACCAACAGCCTCAAACATGCTGGATAAACTTGTCTTGTGTCCGTTTAAGTGACCAGCCAGCATCGGGCCTCCGCTTACGAATACAGTAGGAACGTTGATTCTGGCTGCTGCCATCAGAAGTCCCGGTACGTTCTTGTCACAGTTCGGGATCATAACAAGAGCATCAAACTGGTGAGCCAATGCCATGGCCTCTGTGGAATCTGCGATCAGGTCTCTTGTTACAAGAGAATATTTCATACCGATATGTCCCATTGCAATACCGTCACAGACAGCGATTGCAGGGAACATGACCGGAGTTCCTCCAGCCATTGCCACGCCAAGCTTTACGGCCTGTGCGATTTTATCCAGGTTCATGTGACCTGGTACAATCTCATTGTAGGAACAAACGATTCCTACTAATGGGCGCTCCATTTCTTCTTTTGTCATTCCAAGGGCATTGAACAGGGAACGGTGAGGTGCCTGCTGTGTGCCTGTTTTTACTGCGTCACTTCTCATAACTTGTATCTCCTTTTTGCTTCATAGCCGGGAAAAATGATCCATTTGCTTTTTGTTTATTTCGAATTCTAAATTTCCTTAGCGATCAGGTCACCCATCTCTTTCGTTCCAACCAGAGTGCATCCCTCAGACATAATGTCACCGGTACGGTATCCGGCAGTCAGAACCTTCTGTACAGCAGTCTCAACTGCATTTGCTTCCTCATCCAGATCCAGGGAAAAACGAAGCATCATGGCTGCGGAAAGGATGGTTGCGATCGGGTTGGCCTTATTCTGACCTGCAATATCAGGTGCAGAGCCATGGCTTGGCTCATAAAGACCAAATTTTGTCTCGTTCAGGCTGGCAGAGGAAAGCATTCCGATAGAACCGGTAACCATACTTGCCTCATCAGAAAGAATATCACCGAACATATTCTCAGTGAGAATAACATCGAACTGCTTCGGATCTCTTACCAGCTGCATTGCACAGTTGTCAACCAGCATATGCTCAAGAGTAACTTCCGGGTAATCCTTCGCTACTTCTTCTACTACTTTTCTCCAAAGTCTGGAGGAATCCAGAACATTTGCCTTGTCAACGCTTGTTACTTTTTTGCGGCGTTTCATGGCAATGTCAAATGCCTTGATGGCAATTCTGCGAATCTCGTTTTCATTGTAGGAAAGGGTATCGATGGCTTTCTTTACGCCGTTCTCTTCTACTGTTTTTCTCTCGCCAAAATAAAGACCGCCTGTAAGCTCTCGTACGATGATCATGTCAAATCCGTCTCCAATGATCTCATCGCGAAGAGGGCATGCTGCACGAAGTTCGTTGTATAAATATGCAGGGCGAAGGTTTGCAAAAAGATTCAGTGCCTTACGAATGGCAAGGAGTCCTGCCTCCGGGCGTTTGGATGGCTCCAGCTTATACCATGGGGATGTCTTGGCATCTCCACCGATAGAGCCCATAAGAACTGCAGCAGAAGCTTTCGCTGTAGCGATTGCCTCGTCTGTAAGCGGTACTCCATGTACATCAATGGAAGCTCCGCCTAAAAGTACTTCAGAATAAGAAAAAGTATGTCCATATTTCTCACATATTTTGTCCAGAACTTTTTTTGCTTCTGCAACGATTTCCGGACCGATTCCGTCTCCGGGAATCAGTGAAATGTTGTAATTCATAATAATTTCCTCTCCTTCGTTTCTGAATGCCAGCGGAAAATCACCTCTCGCCTGACACCAATGGATAATTGTTATTATAATAACGCACTTTCTTTAATATTTCAACATGTTAAAGTAAAAAACTGTCAAAAAACTGCCTTTTTCCAATTCTCAAAAAACATTCACGAAGAAAAAAGGCCCCATCCCTTTATGGAATGAAGCCTGTTCTTAGTTTCTGTCATATTCGGATGAATCTGATTATGCAGAAGCCTGCTCTGCTTTCTCAACTTCGGCAATTGCCTGTTTCCTCATAGGGATACGGCAGTTCTTATTGTTACCGAACTCTACGATCACGTCTTCTTCTGTCATGTCGATGATGACACCGTAGAAACCGCTTGTAGTTACAATACTGTCACCTACAGCCATATCGCTGAGCATCGCCTGTACTCTCTTCTGCTCTTTCTTCTGAGGTCTGATCATCAGAAAATACATAATACCGAAAAGTACAACCAGCCATACGATGGTAAATCCCATACTCATTCCGCTTGATGCGTCCATTTGCTATTCCTCCTGTATCTTACTATCACGCCCTGTCTTTTTCACCAGCGCATTATAGTATATAATACACAAAATAATTTGATTCTTCAAGTATTTTTCCGATTTTTTATATTAATTTCATTTACTATATCTGCTGTTAATTTTTCCCTCTTCAAAACCAGCCAGACGCATTTCTTTATATTCTGCAAAATTGCCCTGATCCAGTGCATCCCTGATTTCCTCCATCAGGTGATTGTAGAAGTAAAGATTGTGAAGCACGCAAAGGCGCATTCCCAGCATTTCTTTCGCCTTCAGAAGGTGACGGATATAGGCTCTGCTGTAATGCTGACAGGCAGGACACTGACATCCCTCTTCGATTGGGGACGGATCCAATTCATATTTCGCATTAAACAGATTCAGCTTGCCCCGATTGGTGTAAACATGTCCATGACGTCCGTTACGGCTTGGATATACGCAGTCAAAGAAGTCGATTCCTCTTGCGACTCCTTCCAGAATATTGGCAGGAGTACCTACTCCCATCAGATAGGTAGGTTTGTTCTGCGGAAGGTGAGGCACGACTTCGTCCAGAATATGATACATCTGCTCATGAGTTTCCCCAACTGCAAGACCGCCAACTGCGTAGCCGTCCAGATCCAGTTTGGAAATGGTATCTGCATGCGCAATACGGATATCCGCATAGATAGCTCCCTGATTGATTCCGAAAAGCAGCTGCTCTTTATTCACTGTATCCGGCAGTCCGTTCAGTCTGGCCATCTCTGCCTTACAGCGCTCCAGCCATCTGGTAGTACGGTCTACAGAAGCCTGGACATATTCTCTGCTTGCCACGCTGCTTGGACATTCGTCAAATGCCATGGCAATAGTGGAACCCAGATTAGACTGGATCTGCATACTCTCCTCCGGTCCCATAAAAATCTTATGACCGTCAATGTGGGACTGGAAATAAACGCCCTCTTCCTTAATCTTGCGAAGCCCTGCCAGGGAAAACACCTGGAATCCGCCTGAATCAGTAAGAATCGGTCTGTCCCAGACCATAAACTTGTGAAGTCCTCCAAATTCCTTAATCAGCTTGTCGCCTGTTCTTACATGGAGATGATAGGTATTGGAAAGCTCGACCTGGGTACCGATATCTTTCAGATCCATGGTGGATACTGCACCCTTGATAGCTCCAACAGTTCCTACGTTCATAAACACAGGTGTCTGGATGGTTCCATGTACAGTCTCAAACTGGGCACGCTTGGCACGGCCTTCTGTTTTCATAAGTGTATATTTTGCCATATGTGAATCCTTTCTTTTTTAAGTCTTTATCTTCAAAAAAATTTCTGTTTCTGCAGCCCTGCAAAGACATTTTTCTTTTTACACTTACAAAAGAGTGTAAAACACAGGCAGAAAACTTCATATATTATAGCCCGAAATAACCGAAAATTCAACACTTGTGCAAAGAATCCTTGTTAAACTTTTACATTGTCATTTAAGCCGGGGTATCGTATAATATTACGGAATATTTGCATTTGAATTTTTCACATATAAATAAGAAGATTTAAGGTTACTGTTCACTGGTAACATTCCGCGAGGTGTTTTTTGTGAACAAAGTTCACAGAAAACCCGAGAGTTGCGGCGCGAAATCATGCAAAGCATGATTTCTGTGCATCGCGAAGCGTGTTACTGTAAACGAAGTGAACAGTAACGATTTAAGCACATATGCAACAGATGAGGAGGCATATTCTTTACATGAGCAACAAATACACATTAGGAATTGACATTGGTTCCACCACTGTCAAAATTGCAATACTTGATGAAAACGACACCCTGCTTTTCGCAGATTACCAGCGTCATTTCGCCAACATCCAGGAAACACTGGCAGAGCTTCTGGCGAAAGCTTATGGCAAACTTGGAGAACTTACCCTTCATCCGGTAATCACAGGCTCCGGCGGACTTACCCTCGCCAACCACCTTGGCGTTCCTTTTGTACAGGAGGTAATTGCGGTATCCACTTCTCTTCAGAAGATTGCGCCCCAGACTGATGTTGCCATCGAGCTTGGCGGTGAGGATGCCAAGATCATCTACTTCGAAGGCGGCAATATTGAGCAGCGTATGAATGGTATCTGCGCAGGAGGTACCGGTTCTTTCATCGATCAGATGGCATCCCTGCTTCAGACTGATGCTACCGGGCTGAACGAATACGCGAAGAATTACAAAGCGCTTTACCCCATCGCAGCCCGCTGCGGCGTATTTGCCAAGACTGACATCCAGCCTCTGATCAACGATGGTGCCACCAAGGAGGATCTTTCCGCTTCCATTTTCCAGGCAGTTGTAAACCAGACCATTTCCGGTCTTGCCTGCGGCAAGCCGATTCGCGGTCATGTTGCATTTCTCGGCGGTCCCCTTCACTTTCTGGATCAGCTGAAGGCAGCTTTTATCCGCACCCTGAAGCTGGATGATGAACACGCCATCACACCAGAGAATTCCCATCTTTTCGCAGCTATGGGTTCTGCTATGAATGCGAAGGATGAGGTAACCGTTTCCCTTACAGATATGACCAACCGCCTGAAGAACTCCATCAAACTGGATTTCGAGGTGGAACGTATGGAGCCTCTTTTTGCTACGGAGGAAGACTATGAGGCATTTAATAAGCGTCAGAGTGCCTATCAGGTAAAGAAGGGCGACCTTTCCCAGTGTCACGGAAACTGCTATCTGGGTATCGATGCAGGCTCCACCACCACCAAGACTGCTCTTGTAGGTGAGGACGGAACTCTGCTTTACTCCTTCTACAGCAATAATAACGGAAGCCCGCTTAAAACTGCCATCCGTTCCATCCAGGAGATCTACAGCATTCTTCCAGAGGATGCCCACATTGCATTTTCCTGTTCCACAGGTTACGGCGAGGCGCTGATGAAGGCTGCTCTGCTGCTGGATGAGGGGGAAGTTGAGACCGTTTCCCACTACTATGCGGCTGCTTTCTTTGACCCGGAGGTTGACTGTATTGTAGATATCGGCGGACAGGATATGAAATGTATCAAGATACGTAATCAGACCGTAGACAGTGTACAGCTGAACGAGGCATGTTCCTCTGGCTGTGGTTCCTTTATCGAAACTTTCGCCAAGTCTCTGAATTACTCCGTACAGGATTTCGCCAAGGCCGCCCTTTTTGCAGAACACCCCATTGACCTTGGAACAAGATGTACCGTATTTATGAACTCCAAGGTAAAGCAGGCCCAGAAGGAAGGCGCATCCGTAGCTGATATTTCCGCAGGTCTTGCATACTCTGTTATCAAGAATGCGCTTTACAAGGTTATCAAGGTTTCCGATGCCAAAGAGCTGGGACGTCATATTGTGGTACAGGGCGGAACCTTCTACAACGACGGTGTACTTCGAAGCTTTGAGCGTATAGCAGGCTGTGAAGCTATTCGTCCTGACATTGCCGGTATTATGGGGGCTTTCGGTGCTGCCCTCATTGCCAAGGAGCGCTACCACGCAGAAGGCCGTGAAACCACCATGCTTTCCATTGACAAGATCAACGAGCTGAAATATACCACCTCCATGGCCAACTGCCACGGATGTACCAATAACTGTCGTCTTACCATCAACAAATTCACTGGCGGGCGTCAGTTCGTAAGCGGTAACCGCTGTGAGCGCGGTATTGGTAAGGAGAAGAATAAGGATCATATCCCCAACCTTTATGAATACAAGTACAAACGGCTTTTCTCCTATCCGCCTCTTTCTCCGGATAAAGCTACCCGGGGAAAAGTTGGTATTCCGCGAGTTTTAAATATGTTTGAGAATTATCCTTTCTGGTATACCTTCTTTACTGAGCTGAAATATCAGGTAGTGCTTTCTCCTACCTCTACTAGAAAGATTTATGAGCTGGGCATTGAATCCATTCCAAGCGAATCCGAGTGCTATCCAGCCAAGCTTGCCCACGGACATGTGACCTGGCTGATCAAAAATGGTGTGAAATTCATTTTCTATCCGTGTATCCCTTACGAGCGAAATGAATTCCCGGATGCAGTCAACCATTACAACTGTCCCATCGTTACCTCTTATGCAGAGAATATTAAGAACAATGTGGACGAGCTTCACGATCCATCTATTACCTTTATGAATCCGTTCCTGGCCCTGACCTCTGAGGAGATCGTTACCAGGAGACTGACTGAGGTTTTCCCGGATATCCCGGCATCTGAGGTAAAGGAAGCCGCCCACAAGGCATGGGAGGAAATGGCTGCCGTACATAAGGACATTGAGAAAAAGGGTGAGGAGACGCTTCAGTATCTGAAGGAGACAGGCCGCCGGGGCATCGTTCTGGCTGGTCGTCCTTACCATATTGACCCTGAGATTCATCACGGTATCCCGGATCTGATCAACAGCTATGGTGTGGCAGTCCTCACTGAGGATTCTGTTTCCCATCTGGTACCTGTTGAGCGCCCGATCCGTGTCAATGACCAGTGGATGTACCACTCCAGACTGTATGCAGCAGCAAACTTTGTGAAAACCCGTGATGATCTGGATCTGATCCAGCTGAACTCCTTTGGCTGCGGACTTGACGCGGTCACCACCGATGAGGTTTATGAAATTCTGGATGGCAGCGGCAAGATTTATACCTGCCTGAAAATTGATGAGGTTAACAACCTTGGTGCCGCAAGGATCCGTGTCAGATCCCTTCTTGCAGCCCTCCGTGCAAAGGATGCTCAGAAAAGGGAGCGCACCATTAAACCATCTTCTATCGAGAAGGTTTCGTTTACTAAGGAGATGCGCAAGGATTACACCATCCTCTGCCCGCAGATGTCACCGGTGCACTTTTCCTTATTGGAAGCCGCTTTTAATGCAAACGGTTATCATCTGGAGGTGCTTCCAAATGACAACAAGCATGCCGTAGACGTAGGTCTGAAATATGTAAATAATGATGCCTGCTATCCTTCCCTGATCGTTGTGGGACAGATTATGGACGCTCTTTTATCAGGCAAATACGACCTGAACAAGACTGCAGTTATCATGTCCCAGACAGGCGGTGGATGCCGTGCATCCAACTATATTGCTTTTATCCGCCGTGCCCTTAAGAAAGCGGGAATGGAACAGGTTCCGGTTATCTCCCTTAACCTTAGCGGTCTGGAGAGCAACCCTGGATTTAAGCTTACTCTTCCGCTGGTGAAGGCTGTTGTGTATGCCGCTGTGTTTGGTGATATTCTTATGAAATGTATTTACCGCATGCGCCCATATGAACTGGAGAAAGGCATTGTAAACCGTAAGCATAAGATCTGGGAAAAACGTGTGATTGCATTTCTTACCGGCAGCTCATTAAGCCACAGCCAGTTTAAGAAAATGTGCCGGGAAATGGTTCACGATTTTGATACCATCCCGATCAGTGATGAGAAGAAGCCTCGTGTTGGTATTGTAGGTGAGATTCTGGTTAAATTCCTTCCGGCTGCAAACAATCACCTTGCAGAGCTTCTGGAAGCGGAAGGAGCTGAGCCTGTGGTACCGGATCTGATCGACTTTATGTCCTACTGCTTCTACAATCAGAATTTCAAGGTCGACAATCTTGGCTTTAAGAAATCCAAGGCATTCTTTGGAAATATAGGTATTAAGGCAATCGACTGGGTTCGTAAGACTGCAAATGAGGCACTTGCGGAAAGCCGTCATTTCCATCCTACTGCAGATATCCGTGATCTGGCGAAGATGGCACGCCCCATTGTTTCTGAGGGTAACCAGACTGGCGAGGGATGGTTCCTGACCGGTGAAATGATGGAGCTGATCCATGATGATGTTCCGAATATTGTTTGTATCCAGCCATTCGGCTGCCTGCCGAACCACATTGTTGGCAAAGGTGTTATCAAAGAAATCCGCCGTCAGTATCCGAAGGCGAATATTGCAGCCATCGACTACGACCCGGGGGCAAGCGAGGTAAACCAGCTGAACCGAATTAAATTAATGCTTTCTACTGCACAGAAGAATTTGAAGACAGAAGAGGCGAAAAATAACAACTAGCCTCGGTTCGTATTCCGAAAAAATACAAGAAGAAAGCCCTCAGAGTTGCCGCTCTGAGGGCTTTCGTGCTGCATACATTGAACATATCGCTTCTTTCTTGCCGAATGGCATTATAACCTATGCATATCTAAAAGTCAATATATTATAATTTTAATAGCATATTTAAAAACCATGTTCTAAAACGGCAGTTTCCCTGCAATTTTCTTCAGGTAGGCTCCGCCTGGCATCATGGCAAACTGCTCATCAGATGGCTTGCTCACTGCCAGATATACAATAAAATAGGCAGCCATTCCAAGAACCACTGCGATTCCAAGGCTGATGAAATTGGAATGGATCAGCTTATAAATTCCATAATAGGAAAATCCAGCCACTACAGCCATAGGCACAGATGCCAGAAGTGGATTCAGATAAGCACTTCTCCATGGATTTTTGTACTGCATATACTGTTTCATCGCCCGCTCGTTCAGCAGACACATAACAACCGCATAAATAATCATAGCCACTACAATGGCATATACGCCAAGGTCAGTTGCAAACAGCAGAATTGCCATGGCGATCACATCCACCACCAGGGCAATTGCCGCATTGATCATGGGGATATTGGGCTTTCCGATTCCCTGTAGCACACCATTGGAAATATTGGAATTTCCATTGAGGATGATGGTAATGACACCAAGCATCATCAGCTGAGCTGCTGCCCCCTCTGTTCGCGGAAACAGAAGTCTTGTGATCGGGCCGGCAAGAACTGCAAGCCCAACTGCACACGGAATGGAAATAAACATACTGATCCAGGTTGCGCGGTCGATCTTATCTCTGGCACTGTCCATATTCCTCTTGGCATACTGGGCAGAAACCTCCGGAATCATGGATGTGGGTGCTGTACTTGCAAGCGTAAGGGGAATATTGATCAGGGTCATATAATAGCCATATTCCGCGTAGAGACTTGTAATGGTATCATGGTCAATTCCCTTAAAGCCCTGAATGCCGGAATACATATAACTGTTAATAAAGCCGTTTACATTGTAAATAAAAGAGCTGAGGATGATCGGCATTACGATGAGAACGATATTCTTCATAACCTCGCCGGTGGCCTCATCACGGGAATGGGTATCCCTTGCCAGTCTCTTTTTGATATTCTTTCGGTTTACCCAATATACAAAAAGCATGAAAAGTAACGCTGATGCAACTCCGGCACCGGTTCCCATAGTAGCTCCGGCAGCCCCCCAGGCATTTCGTACAGATTCTTCCGCACTACTGAATTTATTCAGCATGACAGTAGACATCAGGATTGCAAAAACCGCTACAAAACACTGTTCCACAATCTGGGACAATGAGGTAGGGAGCATGTTTCGATATGCCTGAAAATAACCTCGGAAGGTACCAAGAATTCCTGACAGGAAAATGGTTGGTGCCAGCATTTTCAGTGCAAGTCTGGCTCCGGACATGGATTCCGGCACCAGAATGGACGAGCCGAAAAGACAAAAAAGTGCTACTACGCCTCCCATTATGATTACATATAACAGCGCACAGTGAAATACCTTCTGGGCGTCTCTGTAACGTTTAAAAGCCAGCTTTTCTGCCATAATCTTGGATACTGCCTGCGGAATGCTGAAAGAAGCGATCATCAGCAGGATAAAGTAAACATTCTGGGCATAATTGAAAAGACCCATACTGTTATTTCCAAGAGTATTGGAAAGCGGACTTTTATAAAGCATTCCGATGATCTTGGAGATCAATGCCGCGATCATCAGGAATGAAGCATTTTTTACAAGTGTGTTATCGTTCTTTTTCCCCATTTCTTATTGTTCCTTTTTGATATTTTCAATCTGCCAGTCAATGGGGGCAAGCCCGTTTTTCTCCAGAAATTCATTGGTCTGGCTGAAATGCCTGCATCCGAAAAATCCTCTTGACGCAGACAGCGGGCTTGGATGTGCAGCTGTGAGTACCAGCTGCTTCGGATTGTTCAGCATTGCTTTTTTCATCTGGGCAGGTCTTCCCCAGAGAAGATATACGATCGGGCGGTCCTGATCATTCAGGGTCTGGATAACCGCATCGGTAAACTGTTCCCAGCCGATTCCTCTGTGTGAAAACGCCTGGTGGGCGCGGACAGTCAGTACTGTGTTCAGAAGAAATACGCCCTGCTTCGCCCATTTTTCCAGGCAGCCGTTGTCAGGAATATAGCAGCCCAGGTCGCTGTGGAGTTCTTTATAAATGTTTACCAGAGACGGGGGAATGTCTATATCTTCTCTTACAGAGAAGCAAAGGCCGTTGGCCTGTCCATCGTTATGATAGGGATCCTGACCCAGAATAACTACTTTTACATCGTTTAACGGGGTGTATTCGAAAGCATTAAACATATCCTGGGGCGGTGGGAATACTTTTCTGGTGCGGTATTCTTCCATTATTGTTTTATATAGTTTGGCATAATAGGGCTGATGAAATTCATTCCTCAGCGCGGCCTGCCAGTCTCCTGTTATCTGGCCCATTTTAATTGTCACCTCATCTTTTGTATTTTGCTATTTAGTGTGTTGAAAGTTGTTCAAGGCGGACGCATTCGGACAATGGTGATTGCTCACTCGCCGGCGCAACGCTCCAGCGAACTAACTGCTAACTGCGACTAAATC
>NZ_JBDPGY010000025.1:0-56821 GCF_039841815.1 Ruminococcus sp. 1001136sp1
ATACAACGAGATTGCAGCCAGGAACAAGGCTGAGAAAGGGTTTGAGTCTTCTGACGAATTCCTTTCCAACTTAAAGAGGACAGACAGGCTTCATCCAGTGATAAGCCTGTGCGTATATTATGGGGAGAAAGAATGGGACGGACCGTTCTGTCTGGCTGATATGCTGGAAATCCCGGAGAAGCTGAAACCATTGGTATCTGATTATAAAATGAACCTGCTTCAGTTAAGGAAAAGCGGATCGCTGAGATTCCATAATCCAGATGTGGACACGGTATTTGATGTAAGCCGTTCTATTTATGAGAAAGACTTCCAGAAGATCAATACAGTGTATAAAGAAAAGGCGATACCAGCAGAACTTGGAGTCGTGATCGGAGCAATCACAGAATCCCAGAAACTGATTAACCATGCTTTGCAATCAGAGAAAAAAGGAGGGCAGATTTATATGTGTGGTGCATTAGAGGAATTGGTAAACGAGGGTGTCGAACGTGGCAAACAGGAAGGAATTTTAGCTAATATCAGAATCTGCAAAAATTTAAATGCCAGCAAAGCTGATACAATTAAAAATATTGCAAAAGAATTTTCGTTGCCAGAAGAGAAAGCAGTGGAATATGTAGAAAAATATTGGTAGGCATAAAATATTGCCAGAGTTGAATGTGGAGCAGAATCTATAACGGTTCTGCTCTAATTTTGTTTATAGCAGAAAGGAAATAATAAAATGAAAGTCTATGGGTATTGTAGAATTTCTACATCCAAGCAATCAATGGAGCGGCAGATCAGAAATATCAAGCTGGCATATCCAGACGCAGTTATTGTAAAAGAAACATACACAGGAACGAAAATACAGGGACGAAAAGAATTTGAAAAGCTGCTCAAAATAGTTTCTACTGGTGATACGCTGGTCTTTGACTCGGTATCTCGCATGAGCCGTACTGCACAGGAGGGGTACGAAATGTACCAGAAACTATATAACCAAGGAGTATCCCTGGTATTTTTGAAAGAACCTCATATAAATACAAGCACTTATCAACAGGCAATGGAAAATCAGTTGTCCGTAAATGTAAAAACAGGCGATCAAGCTTCTGAAGAATTATTGTCTGGTATATTCGGTGCTCTTAACCGATATATGCTGAATCTTGCAAAAAGGCAGATTCAGCTTGCCTTTGAACAGGCAGAGAAAGAAGTTACCGATTTACACCAAAGAACACGTGAAGGAATCCAGACTGCGAAACTAAATGGAAAGCAGATAGGATTGCCTTGCGGAACAAAGTTGATTACTGAGAAGTCCGTGAAATCAAAGGAAATGATACAAAAATATAGTCGGGACTTTTCTGGTGGATTGAATGATGCAGAGTGTATCAAGCTTATTGGAATATCAAGAGGAAGTTATTACAAGTACAAGCGTGAACTGAAAAATATGTACATGTCAGATACTTCCAAAAGTATTCGGGAATAAATCCAACATAATCTAGTGTGTTCCAATATGGTCTAAGATGTACCAAGGCTTCAAAACAGATTCATAATGTACATAATCTTTGGAAAGGTGGGATAATATGTTGGATAATACACCAGATACACTTACATTGAAAGAGCTTGAAGAACTTTTGCAAATTGGAAAAACTTCCGCATTGAGGCTTGTAAACGAAGGCAGACTCGCAGGTCATAAGATCTGTGGAAAATGGATATTCCTTAAGGAAGATATCCTGGAGTACATTAAAAATAGTTGATGTTGCTGAGGCAAGGGAAGGCGTTTCCTTGCCTTATTTTAGCTGGCTCCGTTTAAAGCTGTAGGTCACGATGTATATATGGATAGTAATGCTTATGAATAGCATTTACTAAACTGAGAATGTTTTGTTTTATTTCTTTTAATTCTGGTTTGGAAGTATGCAATTTTTTTCCTGTTTGAAAACTTACTGAATTGATTGCATAGTGAATATGCAGATTGTCAGTATCATTATGAATAGCGAAAAATATCTGATATTCATTAGAAAATTGCTGTGCGATAGAATCCGCAAGCTCTATTGCACAAATGCGATTGAATCTGTAGTCTTTCGGGAAAGATATAATCATATGATACATCCTTCGTTTAGAATTTTTCTTATAGTACTTTTGTACCTGTATCATCTGATGTGGAGCCTTTTGGTAACTGGTACTGACACCATAAGCGTTACGATAATAGACTTTTTGTTTATGGTGTTTGCCATGTCCGGAAATGTAGGCAATTAGTTGTTCGATATCTTTGTCACGGGGATAAGTATGCTGTTTAATATGAATTACAATTTTTCCCATAATTTGTCGACCTCCTGTTCAAGAACGGGATCGTTATCGTAGGCTTCCAGTATGTAATTTAGGATATCCTGAACCTGGCATAGGATTTGGGGGAGCGAGCCGCAGATATTCTTACTGTTTGATAGTATGGTACATTTACGTATATAATCCGACATATCCATATTCATATCGGAAGCATTCTTCTGAAGTAGTATCTTTTCCTTTGGAGATACTCGTATGTTGATTTGTTCTGTCTTATTAGATCTTTTGAGTTTCATAATAAAATCCTCCTTCTATATACTTATAGTATTATATATAACAGGATTCGCAAAAAAATAATTGCTGTGAAATCCTGTTTTTTTATCTGCGAGTGTATGTGGAACGTGCCAGAGTTGGAAACGTTGCAAAATTTTTGTATATACATTCGCTTTAGTAGAATGTAATAGCTGGAAATAAAATTCTATTCAGAATCGGAAAGAGGGAGCAAATTATTTGGATTTGAGAGACATATGTGTGAAATGGTGGGAAAATTCCCATTTTTTGAAGAAAGAGATATTAAATTTAGTATAAATTTATGGTAATATAGGATTGTTATAGGAAATATCTTATGCTATTTGTTAGGAGGATGATGATTGTGGCAAAAAATGAATTTGTAGATATGTTTGTTAAAGCAATAGGTGAAGTAACGAATGGATTGGGAATAAAAGCTAGAGAATTGGCTGAGAAGCTAGGTATATCTAAGGGAACTTTATCAAATTACATGAAGGATAGCACATTTAAAGGGAGGAATTGGAGTCATGCAAGGGTAATTCTTTTAGTATTATATTTTGGAGAAGAAAGAGTACACGATTTAAAAAGCTTCAAAAAGTGTGTTTGTGAAGAGCTATCTGCAAAAGAAAAATGTGAAGATAAAAAAGGTGAAAGCGAAGAGTGTGAAGAAACAGATGGTATTCAATATAGCGATAATGATATAAATAATTTTATAAATAAAGCAAAGAAGATTATGCTGGAAAGATATTGTGAATTAGAAAATGGGTCATTAAGAAAGGATGATGAGGAAAGAGATAACATACGTCGTTATATATCACAAAAATATCCAATGGCTGTAGAGAAATATAAAAAGGATCATTTGAAAACTAAGTCTAGTAAGGCTGTTGAACTGGAGAATCAAAGCAACGAAATGGAAACAGAGGAAGAAGTTAGATGTGATAATCCAAAAGTGTTATCAGAGGCAATATCTATAAACAGAAATGCACAAAAGATTTTGGAAGCTGAAAACGAATTCAGAGCTGCTTGCAATGTGGAAAAAGAACATCCAGAAGAATATATTCAGCATTTATTGAGAGCAGCTAAGTTGGGACATCGGTATGCTACATATTGTTTGGGCGTTGCGTATATCGAAGGAAATAGTGTGAAGCGTAATTCCAAAAAAGCTGTCGAATATTTTTTTAGAGCAGGAAAAATGGGTTCTGATGATGCTGTTTACCAATTAAAATTATGCTACACTGAGGGGGATGGTGTTGAAAAAAGTGATATGAAGGCAGCTTGGCTGTTAAATATTCTCAGAAAAATTAATTATCAGCCCAAGGATGTTGTTGATATCAGTTTGAACCCAGAGGTGAAACTATCTAAAAAATATGGAAAAAAATTTAAAGAGTTTGTGCCAGAAACAGAAGATGATTATAAAATTCGGGAACTTATTCTTGCATGGAAAGATAAAATAGAATAGAAATTGTTTGATTAAGCCTTTAGTTCTACGGTGGTGGAACTAAAGGTTTTTTGTTTTATATAACATATAAACTGCTAAAACTAGTGGTTTTAGCAGTCGAATTGTAGACAAACTCATATTTTAGATTCTATGAAATTAGAAGTTTGCCAGAAATGGGGAGAGTTGGATAAAAAAGGTTTTACAGATTTAACCGAATCAAGCAAGTCCTCTGCTTCAATTGCGCAAAACAATAAGCAGTGGGTTGGGACTTGCTTGTATCAGGAGTGGCTTGCGCCACTCCTGATAACTGCGAAGCAGCATTCGGTTATGAGCAAGTAGCGAAGCGGATTGCGAATATCCGCTTTACTCTATAAAGCCTTGTCAGTTGGCATGAGAGCGAAAAACAAATGGGGCAAAAAGCTTTCTTAAAAAAGGGCTTTGCCGATACCATAATTGCTAAAGCCAGTGGTTTTAGCAGTTTTATCTAAAATTGTTGGTATTAGGGAGGGGAGAAGGTATTATGTACTTGTGAAGCGGAAACGAATTTATTTGGATAGCATGCGTTTTACAGCTAGGAAATATATTCGTATTTAACCGATCATGCAGGATGTGAATGACTTATCATAGAAATTATTGGCAGAGCGATGGTTTTCTATATATAGGTAAATTCAGTTCTGCTGAAAATAACGAGCGCTCAGATTATTTTCAGAAATAGAAGTTTTGCACCTTGAAAATTTTTTGAAAGGAGAATACAAAATGGAAGAAAATAATTCTTTAATACAGACCGAAACTAACTGGGAGGATGCCTACGGTGACCAGCACAAACTGTACAAAAAAACGAAGAAAAAGTTAAAAAAGAACCGCCACAAGATCAAGCAGCTAAAAAAGGCAAAAAAGGATTCCTGCGGTTTCGAGAAGCGTCAGGTAAATAAGAAGCTTCTAAAACACCAAAAGCAGGAAAAAGTGCTTCGGGATGAAGTTAAGGCGTTAAAAAAGGTTTTGCATACTACGAAGAACGAGTTGTCAAAACAACAGATGGAGAATCAGCAACTGAAAATGCAATCATTGTATGAGAACCAGATCATTGAACTGAAGGCACAAATGAAAAATCGTGATCAGATTACAATGATGTTGTTACAAGAAGCTCTGCCAGGACTGGTAGATAAGTATTGGAAACATGGCGGTTCTTCCAACGGCAGAAAATCCAAGTCAATAGTTGATGATGTACCTTTCAAAATTACTGATTTGGATGAGTAAAAAATACATATGGTGGCTGGAAAATCCCAGCCACCAGGACTAGGAGGTGCCAAGATGGACAAATTCAAGGAACAGGATAGCTTCCTTTATTATAAGAATGAACTGGTGGCAACTTTTATTCCTGTGATAAGTTTTGTAGAAGTACTCCACAATCGGGTAACTGACAGCTACACATACAAATATCATGTTTCTATAAAAACGGTAGACTGTGAGATGGGGCAGGAGCGGGTATTTGATTCTTTGCAAAACATTTCTTTTCACAAGCATTGGAAGGAATGTGCAGGAAGCGATAATCTATCTAAACGTCAGAAAAAGCTACTGAATGAATACCTGTACTTGCTGGGAAGCCGGGCACCTAAAAGGGAACAGGAATGTTTTAACAGAATCACCTGTCAGGAAACTTCTGCAATGCGGGAAAACGCTTGGTTCGAATTGGCTGATTATTTAGTAAACTTACTGACCATAAAGGGAAAGGAAACGGAAGTACTTTTTCTGTGCAAGATGGCTGCGCTTATGAAGCCATTATTTGAAAAAGCAAACCATCCGATGAATTTTTTTATATTTCTGTATGGTCATTCGGGAGTCGGTAAGACAGTGCTGGCAAAGCTGTTCTTTGTTCAAGATCCTGGACAGGATAAGAATTTCAAAATGGACAGCCAAATGGATGTGGAAAAAGCGCTTCAATATTATCAAGGTGACACAGTGCTCATTGATGATTATCATCCAGAAGCTTCCGATTACAGAAAAAAGAAACAAAATTCAGTAATGGATTTGCTTGCACGCCAAACGGATTGTAATGGAAAGGCACTTGCTGTTTCAACTGCTGAGATTCGTGAAGGATGTTTTTCGCTCCAAGATCGTGAAATTCAAATTGAAATCAGTGATACAGAGGTAAACTGGGAAAAATTTGCATATGTCCAGCAGAATATTATTCAGTTTGAGAAGCTTTTATATATCGTATGTCAAGAAATATATGCAAACCAAGGAGGAATAATGACGCTGATCGTCAATAATACCAGGCATAAAGCAGGAACTTTCCGTATTACATACTATATAGAAACCATGAAATTAGTGGTGGATATTTTAGAATTCGTGCTTAATAGAACGCCACTTGGCAACATGTTGGAAAAGAAAATGAGGGACACCACCATGGGACAACGTTGGTATCGGTTGCTGGATGAAATAGAAAACCGACAGAATCGGTATATGATATGCCTCAAGGAAAATGAGAATGGAATAGATTTTATAACGCTATTTTTCAGAATGGTCAATGATAAACGTGTTTTTCGGAGAGTCCCAGGAGAACTTATGAAAGAGCATTCCGATGATAATAAGCAAGATATTTATTCGTTTGGAGACATTATTTATGTTGCGGAGCTAACACTTCTTGCAGGCATCCAAAGATATTGGGGTAATGAACCTGGGAAAATAAAAGAGGCGAGAACCTACCAAAAGAAGATAATTGAAGCTTTAAAGACAGAAGCGATATTATTGGTAGATAATTCAAAGGCTAATACCAAGAAAAAGAATGGAAAACGTTTCTATGAAATTGATTATAAACGTTTGAAATACTTCTGCCAGCTTCAAAATGCAAAGTAAATAAAACAAGCGATATATTATCTGGATGAATTGAATAAAACAACTCACGATGTGAACGAAAGGAGTAATGTAAGATGAGAAAAATAAAAATTGAAACACCAGAAATGGAACCACTGGCAATTAGCCAGGAACAGGCAAAGGCACGCTATAATATGGGAACTTATATGATTGACAAGGTTGCTGGTGATGCGAAAGCGATAGTCCGTATAGGGCGTAGAAAAGTATATCTGGTAGGTAAGCTTGATGACTATATCAATAAGCTGGCAGAATGACATAGGTGCGCTCACTCAGCTGTTATGGCTGGGTGGGCAGAAAAGGAGTAGATAGAATGGCAAAAGATGCAAGAGGACGAGAGCTTCCAAAGGGAATCAGACAGCGGGATAATGGAACCTTTGAGGGCCGTGTTGCTGTGGATGGAAAGAGAGTTAGTGTTTATGGTAATACAGTGACAGAGGTGAAAAAGAAAATCGCTGAGACCAAGTATAAGATGGAACATGGCATTTATGTAGATCAATGCAATATTTCATTTGATGAGTGGTTCAATACCTGGTTGGAAGAGTACAAGAAAAACAGTGTAAAAAGTGGTACTGTTTTCTCATATAAAAATTACTACAAGTATTACATAAAGGATGAGTTGGGAATGCGAAAACTCCGGGATCTGCGGGGCGAACACATACAGCACCTTTATAACAAATTGAAACAAGATGGAATTGCAACTTCGACTATTAAAATTGTTTCCGCTGTACTCAGTGGCTGTATGAAGCAGGCTTTAAAAAATGGGTTAATAGAAAGAAACCCAGTACCGTTGGCAATTTTACCGAAAGCAGGAGCCAAAAAGCAAAGTAGGGTGCTAACTCAAGAAGAACAGACATTGTTTCTTAAGTATGCAAAAGCCAAGAATAGCTACTTATATAATTTCTTTGCTCTGGCATTGCGGACAGGAATGCGTAACGGAGAACTGCGTGGATTAAAGTATTCTGATATTGACAAAAAGAAAATGGTAATCCATGTGGTTAGAACTTTGAAGTATGAAGAAGGCAGAGGCTTATACGAGGATACACCGAAAACTGCCAGTTCTACGAGAGACATTCCGCTGACAGAAGATATGCTTCAGATTATTGAAAACCAGAAAAAATTTTGGGGGATATCCAAAATTATCAATAAAAATGAATATGTATTTCACCAGGGAGATAAAAGACCTATTAGCAGAGACTGTGTACAGAGCGAGATTGATCGGGTGATTGCATTGATAAGAGAAGATGGAATTAATTTCGAACGCTTTACCTGTCATGGATTCAGACATACGTTTGCCACCAGAGCTATAGAATCTGGTATGCAGCCACAGACGCTGAAAACAATTCTGGGGCATTCTACACTGAGTATGACGATGGATTTATATTCTCATGTATTACCGAGCACCAAAGCTGAAGAGATGGAAGCTATTTCGGGTGCATTCAAGATTTCATGAATGGGGTACGCACCCCATTTCTACCCCATTTCGCTTTAAATCTGACAAATACAGACAGAAAGGAATACCGCAGAAAACGCTGATTTTCTGCGGTATTCGTATGGTTTTGTGGAAGATAAATTCTTATTTTTTTAAGTTTTGTTTTACGAGTGGAAGGTCACGAACACTCGATTCATTTTCGCGCTGCAATGAGTCAAGCGGCCATGCTTGCATGGACATTTGACGAATGCCGCGGAGGCATATACCGGAAGGTATATGGCCTACGCCGGGAATCGGCGGAAAAGCCGCTTAAGACCTTATTTTTCTGGGCTTTTCAACGGGCATCAGTATAACATATAGAATTCCGGTTTTCAAGAGGTTATTCCCAAAATGTTCGGAGCATACCCATATTTTCCCATATTTGCAGTGCCGTTTATACAATTTTTCCTATAATACAGCAAAAGTTTTTAGGGTTGTTATTCCTTCTGAATCATAGTAATCTGTAGATATCTTATGAAGAGAACCGCATTTGTCGGTTTGCAGGTCAGGAGGAAAATATGTCAGATATCAGAATACAAAAATACAAAAATCCCATTATTTCCGGTTACAATCCAGATCCGTCGATTTGCAGAGTCGGGGATGATTTTTATCTTGTAAATTCAACTTTTGAATTCTATCCTGGAGTGCCGGTTTACCACAGTAAGAATCTTGTGAACTGGGAATTGATCAATTACTGTCTGAGAGATAAAGAGCAGCTTTATCTGGACGGTGTTCGGCCGTCAGGCGGAATTTATGCGCCGATGCTCTGTTACCATAACGGTGAGTTTTTTATGACCACTACCAATGTGTCACATAAGGGACATTTGATTGTACATACCAGCGATATTTATGGGAAATGGTCAAAGCCGGTATGGATTGATCAGGGAGGGATTGATCCTACTTTGCTGTTTGATGGTGAAGATGTTTACTTCGCCTCTACTTCCAGAGATAAAGATGACAGGGATGGAATTTTTATGTGTAAAATCAATCCATACACAGGAGAAAAGCTGTCCGAAAGTGTATGTATCAGTCATGGATGCGGCGGAATCTGTCCGGAGGGACCTCATATTTACAAGCTGAATGGAAAATATTATTTGCTTCTTGCAGAGGGTGGCACAGAATATGGACATATGGTTACCATGCAAAGAGCAGATTCTCCATTTGGACCGTATGAGGCGTGTCCCCATAATCCGATTCTCAGTCACCGGGATAATCCGGATGGCTCTATTTCCTGCACTGGACATGCTGATCTGGAAGTAGATCAGAATGGAAACTGGTGGCTGGTTTGTCTGGGAATCCGGCCTTCTTGCACTCCGCAGCGAGGTCTGAAACTTCATCATCTTGGAAGAGAGACCTTTTTAAGCCCTGTAATCTGGGATAAAGAGGGTTGGCCGGTTGTTGGAAACGATGGCAGAATCGCTTTGGAAATGAAGGGACCACTTCCAGGCGACCAGGTGCAGCCGATATGCCGGGATTTTACAGATGATTTTTCGGAAGAGAAATTCAGCCTGCATTATAACTGGGTTCGAACTCCGCATATGGAAAATTATGTGCGTGATACCGCTGCCAGACGGCTTATTTTGAAAGGAACAAGCGTAACTTTAAATGACACGGATACTCCGACATGGGTCGGGATCAGGCAGAAGGAATTTGATGTTGAGGCAGATGTTGTGGTGAGTCTGAAAGGAAATTTTTCAGATGCCTGTCCGGTTTCCCAAGACAGCAACGTCAAAGGGCTAAATAAAAGAGTGGGACTGGGTACATTCTACAATCAATTTTATCATTATGAAATTTACTTAACCAGAGAGGATGGACAGTACAAGGTTTGTCTTTCCAGGCATATTCATGATATGTTTGCAAGAACAGCTGAGAAGGTAGTATCCTCTGGGGAAAATATTCATTTTCGTATTATCGGTAATCCTCTGGAATATGATTTCTGGTACAGCGAAGATGGAAAATACTATGAGAAGCTGGGCTGCGGTTCTACTGCAGGGCTGGCTACAGAAGGAACTATGTACATGAGCTTTACCGGAACTTATATCGGAATGTTCTCAGAAAATGCGGAAGGGCATTTTAGAAATTTTTCAGTGAAGATAAATAAAAATTAATTGCTGAATAATCAAGGTTAACGGAACCCCTTGCCGGGCGGGATCGCACTGCGGCGCAAATATAAATGTGGCCGGAGGCGATCCGCTGCAGGCAGAGAATCCTGTAAATTGTGACGTACATCTTACAGAAATCCTTTTCAAACAAAGACTGTGGGAAAAAGTCTGTAAATAAGATTCTTCTATGATATGCAAGGGTGATGAGCCTGAAAATTAGGCTTTTCACTCTTCAAACACGCTTTAATCAGATCGTGAAGCGCTCTCTTGAAGCTGATAAATAGTGCCAAATCTGACTGGCAAAATGCATGGGGAAATCGAAAGATTACTTTTCCGCATCTGCAAGATTTTTCTTCAATTCTATCATTTTATCACGCAGCTCTGCTGCCTGCTCGAAATTCAAGTCTGCAGCAGCCTGGCGCATCTGTTTTTCCAACTGGGAGATCAAGTTCTTCAGCTCTTTTTTGCTCATGGATTCCGGATCCTTCTTCAGCTTCACTTCAGTTTCAGCAACTGCCTTGGAAACTGCAATCAGATCACGGACTGCCTTCTTAATAGTAGTAGGAGTAATTCCATGCTCCTTATTATAGGCTTTCTGGATTTCCCTGCGACGGTTGGTTTCCTCAATGGCATTTCTCATGGAATCCGTCATCACGTCTGCATACATGACAACGTGTCCTTCGCTGTTTCGGGCAGCACGGCCAATGGTCTGGATCAGGGAAGTCTCAGAACGAAGGAAGCCCTCCTTGTCTGCATCCAGAATAGCAACCAGAGTGATCTCAGGAATATCAAGTCCTTCTCGCAGAAGGTTAATGCCTACAAGCACATCAAATACATCCAGACGCATGTCGCGGATGATTTCTGCACGTTCCAGGGTATCAATATCCGAATGAAGATAACGGACCCGGATTCCCACATCTTTCATATACTGGGTAAGATCCTCGGCCATTCGTTTGGTGAGAGTTGTGATCAGCACTTTGTTTTTCCTGGAGGTTTCTTTTGTTATTTCAGAAATCAGGTCGTCTATCTGTCCCTCTACAGGGCGCACCTCCACCTTCGGATCCAGAAGACCGGTAGGACGGATGATCTGCTCGGCGCGGAGAAGCTCATGGTCGTATTCATAATCTCCCGGGGTAGCAGATACAAACAAAACCTGGTCCAGTTTATTCTCAAATTCTTCAAAGCTCAGAGGGCGGTTATCCTTAGCAGAGGGCAGACGGAAACCATAGTCTACCAATGTCTGTTTACGGTTCTGGTCGCCAGCATACATAGCGCCAACCTGTGGGACTGTCTTGTGCGACTCATCAATAATAAGAAGAAAATCATCCCCGAAATAATCCAGCAGAGTATAAGGCGGCTGCCCTGGCTCCAGTCCGGAAAGATGACGGGAATAGTTCTCAATACCGGAGCAGAAGCCGGTTTCTTTCATCATTTCAATATCAAAGTTGGTACGCTCGGAGATACGCTGGGCTTCCAGAAGCTTGTCTTCGCTTTTAAAGTAGTCTACCCGTTCTTTTAATTCCTCTTCAATGGCAATGGCTGCTTTCTGAATCTGCTCCGCTGGTACTACATAATGGGAAGCAGGGAAAATACCGATGTGCGCAAGCTGGCATTTGATTTCTCCGGTGAGCACATCAATCTCAGAGATACGGTCAATCTCATCTCCGAAAAACTCCACTCTGACAGCGGTATCTGAGCTGTTAGCCGGAAAAATCTCCAGAGTGTCGCCACGGACGCGGAAGGTACTTCGGTGGAAGTCCATTTCATTTCGGGTGTACTGAATGTCGATCAGCTCCCGGATAACCTCATCACGATCCTTAGTCATGCCAGGACGCAGGGAAATCATCATGTCCTGAAATTCCTGAGGAGAACCCAATCCATAGATACAGGACACAGAAGAGATGATAATAACATCTTTTCGCTCTGACATGGCGGCAGTGGCAGAAAGACGGAGCTTGTCAATTTCATCATTGATCGCAGAGTCCTTGGCAATATAAGTGTCAGAAGAAGGCACATATGCTTCTGGCTGGTAATAATCGTAATAGGAGACAAAATACTCCACCGCATTCTCCGGGAAGAATTCCTTAAACTCACCGTATAACTGTGCTGCCAGAGTTTTATTATGGGCCAGGATCAGAGTAGGCTTATTCAGCGCCTGAATAACGTTTGCCATAGTAAAAGTTTTACCAGAGCCGGTGACACCAAGCAGCGTCTCAAACTGATTTCCCTCTTTAAATCCCTTTACCAGTTTCTCAATAGCCTGTGGCTGATCGCCGGTTGGTTTATACTCGGAATGTAATTCAAAATGATCCATATGAGTCCTTTCTTTTATAAAATCAAACACGCTTTAACTGTTTTCAGTATAGCATCCTTTTTTATAAAAGTACAGCAGAATCGAATATTTGTTCTGCCCTCTGAAATGTCAGAAGCATTCCAAAACTTTAATTGACAGACATACCTATAGTGCGTTATCTTAAAAAAGAAAAGCGTGATTGTTCACGACCTGACCAGTAACACGCTTCGCGATGCGCAGAAATCATGCAGAATTATTAGGAGTGCCGGAAATGGAAGAAAAACAAAAGAATAAAAGATATGTGCTGAGGAAGCTTTTTTTTGCCTCGTTATATCTTAGTACGTTTACTTTTGGCGGCGGATATGTGATCGTTACTTTATTGAAAGAGAAATTTGTGGATCAATATCACTGGATCGATGAGGAAGAAATGCTGGATCTGGTGGCAATCGCACAGTCATCTCCAGGAGCAATTGCAGTAAACGGAGCAATTGTGGTGGGATACAAGCTTGGGGGAATACCGGGAATGCTGCTGTCGGTTCTGGGGGCTATTATTCCGCCAATGGTGATCCTGTCCCTGATTTCCTTGTTTTATGATGCATTCTGCTCTAATTATTATATAGCAGCTCTTTTGAAAGGCATGACTGCCGGCGTAGGTGCTGTGATCATTTCTGTGGTATACGACATGGGGAAAAACGTGGCGAAATCAAATGACTGGGTAAATGTGGTTATTATGGTCATCAGTTTTTGTGTAAGCTATTTTCTGAAGGTAAACATTATTTATATAATACTTATTGTGGCTGTATTTGGATTTGCGCGTACACTTGTGAAGGAGGGCAGCAAAAAATGATTTATCTTCAGCTCTTTTTCAGCTTCCTTCAGATTGGTGCATTAAGCTTTGGAGGTGGATATGCAGCAATGCCTCTTATACAGGAACAGGTAGTGACTATGCATGGCTGGATTTCCATGGAAACTTTTTCGAATCTTGTGACCATTGCAGAGATGACTCCTGGTCCTATTGCAGTAAACTCCGCAACCTTTGTAGGAACCAGGATTGCTGGTCCTGGTGGCGCAGTGGTGGCTACTCTTGGCTGTATTTTACCCTCCTGTATAATTGTAACCCTGCTGGCATATATTTACACGAAATACCGGAAAATGTCCCTTCTCCAGGGAACTCTTACATCCCTTCGCCCGGCGGTTGTGGCCATGATCGCCAAGGCAGGAGTTACCATTTTAGTATCATCTTTTTTTATAAATGGTGCAGTGGAACTGTTTCGGGAAAACATATGCATTCGAATGGTGGTGTTCTTTACTGCCGCACTGGTGCTTTTAAGAAAATTTAAAATGAATCCTATTCTGGTGATGGTTTTGTGCGGTGTGGCAAATATGGTGTTTTGCGCGGCTGCCGGAAGCTGACTGGAAAAGATATGCCAGCTGACTTTCGTATATGGTGCTGCCGCAGGTAGGCTGCACCTGTGTTTAGAAGAAAAAATAAGGGGGATAACAGATTGAACATATGTGTATATGGCGCTTCAAGTGCACTGCTTAAAAACATTTATTATGAAAAAACAGAAGAGCTTGGAAGAGCAATGGGAAAAAGAGGTCACGGTCTGGTGTTTGGCGGCGGGGCTACCGGAATGATGGGAGCAGCAGCCAGAGGCGTGGCAGCAGAAAATGGTTACATACTTGGAATTGCTCCCCGATTTTTTGACCAGCCTGGAGTTCTGTATGAGAAATGCACGGAATTTATTTTCACAGAGAATATGAGAGAGCGCAAAAAACTTCTGGAAGAAAAATCAGATGCTACGATCGTAGCACCTGGCGGAATTGGTACCTACGAGGAATTTTTTGAGATTTTTACCTTGAAAAGCCTGAAACGTATTGACCGCCCAATTGTGCTGTATAACATTGACGGATATTATGACAAGATGAAAGCATTGCTGGAGTACACAGCAGAAGAGAAATTCATGGATTTTTCCGTGCTGGATCTGGTAGTCTTTCTGGATGAGCCGACAGCAGTTCTTGACTATCTGGAAAATTATAAAAAATAGAGGCTGCTATTCAGCAGGGGCTGTTTTGCGAAACATATAACTGTGAAGGTGCTGAACAGTTACAAAACGGACATGTCGCCTATGGGCGGTATTCCTATATAGGAAAGAAGATGCCAGGGAAAATTTTCTCAAGGCATCTTTTTCATTTATGCGGCAGCAAACATAAGACTGCGTTGGCAGATACCTGATAGTATCCTTGCTGCCCAAAAAAAGTATTGCAGTAAGGAGAATTTAGCCAGAATGGTAAAGTATAGGGTAAAAACTATCAAAAAAGATGAAAAAAATTTGTAAAAAATATTGACAAAAGGAATACTGAGGTGTATCTTAAGAGCATAGATGTTAGCACTCCTAAATAATGAGTGCTAACAAAGGAATTCGAAGAAGCCAGACGGAAATCAGAATCAGGTTTGACCGTCTGCTTTTCAGGAAGGAGCAGATATTTCATGGATGAAGTATTAGATGAGCGCAAACGGAAAATACTGAAAGCAATCATCAAAACTTATATGGAAACAGGTGAGCCTGTAGGTTCCAGAACTATTTCCAAATATCCGGATCTGAATGTCAGCTCTGCTACTATCCGAAATGAGATGTCCGACCTGACGGATATGGGCTACATCGTACAGCCCCACACCTCAGCCGGAAGAATTCCATCAGATAAAGGCTATCGCCTTTATGTAGATGAGCTTACCAGGGAGAAGGAAGCCGAGATCGCAGAAATCCGTGATCTGATGATTGAGAAGTCAGATAAGATGGATAAGGTGCTCAAGCAGGTGGCGAAGGTTCTTGCCACGAATACCAATTATGCGGCTATGGTTGCGGTTCCCCAGTATAAGGGAAGCACCCTGAAGTTCATTCAGCTTTCACGAGTCAATGAGCGGCAGCTGATTGCCGTAGTTGTATGTGAGGGTAATGTTATTCGGAACCAGATCATTAATATTGATGAGGAGATGGATGACCAGACGATCCTGAAGCTGAATCTTCTTCTTAACACGAACCTGAACGGTGTACCCATCCAGGACATTAATCTGGGCATGATCGCCAGATTGAAAGAACAGGCGGGAAGCCACAGCGGTGTGGTTGCAGATGTGCTGGACGCAGTTGCAGCTACAATTCACGTGGACGAAGAAGATATGAAAGTATATACATCGGGAGCAACCAACATATTTAAGTATCCAGAGCTTGCAGATACATCCAGAGCCAGTGAGCTGATTTCCACTTTCGAGGATAAGCAGGAACTTGCGGATATGGTCCGTGAGGAAATGGGAGATCCGGAGAACACAGGAGTTCAGGTATACATCGGGGATGAAGTTCCGGTACGTACCATGAAAGACTGCAGTGTGGTCACAGCTACTTACGAGCTGGGAGATGGAATGCGTGGAACTATTGGAATCATCGGTCCCAAGCGAATGGATTACGAGAATGTAGTGGACAGCTTAAAGAAATTAAAAGTCCAGCTTGACGAAATGGTAAATAAGAAAACCTAGAAAGGCGGTTGAAAGCGTGTCAGAAGAAATGAATAAAGAAGCCGAAGTACAGGAAGAAGCAGTTGACATTCCGGTAACAGACGGAAGCGAAGAAGAGGCAGCAGATACAGCCCAGACAGCAGAAGAGGAGACTTCCGAGGAACCAGCACAGACAGAAGAAACTGAGCAGTCAGATCAGGAAGCAGAATCTCAGAAGGAACCGGAAACCAAGACAAAAACTTCTTTCTTCGGCAAGAAGAAAAAAGAGAAAGATAAATTCGAACAGCAGGTCGAGGAACTTACAGACAGACTGAAGCGCAGCATGGCTGAATTTGATAACTACCGTAAAAGAACGGAGAAAGAGAAATCCAGCATGTACATCATCGGCGCCAGGGACATCGTTGAAAAAATGCTTCCGATCGTGGATAACTTCGAAAGAGGTCTTGCACAGGCACCGGAGGATGATCCATTTGCAGAAGGCATGAAGATGATCTACAAGCAGATGATGACAGCTTTTGATGAGATGGGTGTGAAGCCAATCGAAGCTGTAGGTAAGGAATTTGATCCGAATCTGCATAATGCAGTGATGCATGTGGAGGACGAATCCGTTGGCGAGAACATCGTCGTAGAGGAATTTCAGAAGGGATATACCTACAAGGATTTCGTTGTAAGACACAGTATGGTAAAAGTTGCTAATTAACAGAAAGCAGCTTGGAGAATCAAACTTCATCGACATTTTCTAAAAACAAAGTATAAATGTTACTGTTCGTGTAATGGACAGCAACCATGAATTTTTAAACAGGAGGAAAATTATCATGGGAAAAATCATTGGTATTGACTTAGGTACAACAAACAGCTGTGTAGCTGTTATGGAAGGTGGACAGCCAACCGTTATCGCAAATACAGAAGGATCCAGAACAACACCATCTGTTGTAGCATTCACAAAGACAGGTGAGCGTCTGGTAGGTGAGCCTGCAAAACGTCAGGCAGTAACAAACGCAGAGAAAACAATCTCTTCCATCAAGAGAGAGATGGGTACAGATTACCGTGTAACAATTGATGATAAGAAATATTCCCCACAGGAAATTTCCGCTATGATTCTTCAGAAACTGAAAAAAGACGCTGAAGGATACCTTGGAGAGTCTGTTACAGAAGCAGTTATCACTGTTCCGGCATATTTCAATGATGCTCAGCGTCAGGCAACCAAGGATGCTGGTAAGATTGCAGGTCTCGATGTAAAACGTATCATCAACGAGCCTACAGCAGCAGCTCTTGCATATGGTCTTGACAATGAGAAAGAGCAGAAGATCATGGTTTATGACCTTGGTGGTGGTACATTCGATGTTTCCATTATTGAGATTGGTGATGGCGTTATCGAAGTTCTGGCAACAGCTGGTAACAACCGTCTTGGTGGTGATGACTTTGACCAGAGAATTACAGACTATATGCTTTCTGAGTTCAAGAGAACAGAGGGCGTTGACTTAAGCAACGATAAGATGGCTCTTCAGAGACTGAAAGAAGCTGCTGAGAAAGCTAAGAAAGAGCTTTCTTCCGCAACAACAACCAATATCAACCTGCCATTCATCACAGCAACAGCTGAAGGACCGAAGCATTTTGATATGAACCTTACAAGAGCTAAATTTGACGAACTTACACACGATCTTGTTGAGAAAACAGCAGAGCCGGTTCGCCGTGCACTTTCTGATGCAGGTCTTACTGCTTCTGATCTTGGACAGGTGCTTCTGGTTGGTGGATCTACACGTATCCCGGCTGTACAGGATAAAGTAAGACAGTTAACTGGCAAAGAGCCAAGCAAGGCCTTGAACCCAGATGAGTGTGTTGCACTTGGTGCTTCTATCCAGGGTGGTAAGCTTTCCGGTGAGGCTGGTGCAGGTGACATCCTTCTTCTTGATGTTACTCCACTTTCCCTGTCCATCGAGACAATGGGTGGTATTGCAACACGTCTGATCGAGAGAAATACAACTATTCCGACCAAGAAGAGCCAGATTTTCTCCACAGCAGCTGATAATCAGACCGCTGTAGATATCAATGTATTACAGGGCGAGCGTCAGTTCGCGAAAGACAACAAGTCCCTTGGACAGTTCCGTCTGGATGGAATCCCACCAGCACGTCGTGGTGTTCCGCAGATTGAGGTTACATTCGATATCGATGCCAACGGTATTGTAAATGTATCTGCTAAGGATCTTGGAACAGGTAAAGAGCAGCACATTACAATCACAGCTGGTTCTAACATGTCCGAGTCTGATATTGACAAGGCTGTTAAAGAAGCTGCTGAGTTCGAAGCTCAGGATAAGAAACGTAAAGAGGCAATTGATACAAAGAACAATGCAGACTCCATGGTATTCCAGGTTGAGAATGCACTGAAAGAAGCTGGTGATAAACTGGATGAAAATGACAAAGCTTCCGTAGAGGCTGACTTAAATGCATTAAAAGATATCCTTGCTAAATATGCAAATACAGATGAGATCGGAGATGCTCAGGTCGCTGAGATCAAAGCTGCTCAGGAGAAGATGATGGAAAGTGCTCAGAAGCTTTTCGCAAAGATGTATGAAGCACAGAACCCACAGGGCGGTGCTGGTCAGGCAGGCCCGGGACCGGACATGGGAGGAACTTCCCAGGGCGGTAACGAGGCAGGTTACGGCGATGATGTTGTAGATGCTGACTACAAAGAGGTTTAATTGAATAATAAGTTCCAATATTTCGGAACATGAAACTACAGCCCGGTCATGATTCATGACCGGGCAGTGGTGGTGAAAGACATATTACAGGAATTGCGCCGCTGGCGTCTTCCATAAGATAACCAAATACAAAAAGTTAGGAAAAGAAATCATGGCTGATAAAAGAGATTACTATGAAGTCTTAGGCGTTGATAAGAGCGCCGATGACGCTACATTAAAAAAAGCATATCGTCAGCTTGCCAAGAAGTATCATCCCGATGTAAATCCGGGAGATAAGGAAGCTGAAGCGAAATTCAAAGAGGCAACAGAGGCTTACAGCGTCTTAAGTGACCCGGACAAGAGAAGACAGTATGATCAGTTTGGTCATGCCGCTTTTGAAAACGGCGGCGGTGGCGGAGCAGGCGGTTTCGGCGGCTTTGATTTCTCCGGCGCAGACATGGGTGATATCTTCGGAGATATTTTCGGAGATCTGTTTGGAGGCGGCGGAAGCCGCAGACGTGCCAATAATGGACCTATGAAGGGTGCAAACCTGCGTGCACGCGTGAATATCACCTTTGAGGATGCTGTATTTGGCTGTGAGAAAGAACTTGAGATTACTCTGAAAGATGAATGTACTTCCTGTCACGGTTCTGGAGCTAAGGCTGGTACCTCACCGGTTACCTGTCCGAAATGTAATGGTGAAGGACAGATCGTTTACACCCAGCAGTCCATGTTTGGCATGGTTCGTAACGTTCAGGTGTGTCCGGATTGTCATGGTACTGGCAAAATTATCAAAGATAAATGTCCGGATTGCCGTGGTACCGGCTACATTTCCAATCGCAAAAAAATTAAGGTATCTATTCCAGCTGGTATTGACAATGGTCAGAGTATCCGTATCCGTGATAAAGGTGAACCTGGCACAAATGGAGGTCCGAGAGGCGATCTGCTGGTAGAAGTAAATGTAGCACGCCATCCGATTTTCCAGAGACAGGATATGAATATTTACTCTACTGCACCGATTACTTATGCACAGGCAGCGCTTGGCGGCGAAGTCAAACTGAATACAGTAGATGGAGAAGTTCTCTATGAAGTGAAACCAGGAACTCAGACAGATACCAGAATCCGTCTGAAGGGAAAAGGTGTTCCGTCCCTTCGAAACAAGAATGTTCGCGGTGATCACTACGTAACTCTGGTTGTTCAGGTACCAACCAACCTGAATGAGGACGCGAAAGAAGCTCTCCGCAAATTTGACGAGGCATGCGGCAATCGTCCTGCAGGCAGTGCCGGCGATAGCACAGAAAAGTCCGAAAAGAAGAAAAAAAGCTTCATGGACAAATTAAAAGAGACCTTTGAAGAGTAAAAAATCAGTTTTTCCATAAAAGAATAAAGAAAAGGGGAGATATCCTCTTTTCTTTTTTTGTTACTTATTGTATATTAAAGGGTAGCCGCAACGTTACTGTCCGTGCTGCTGGTCAGGAAGTGAGCAGTAACATCGCAAGAGTCCGGAAAGGAGTTTTGCCTTGAAAACAAAGAAAAGAGATTTGTTAAACCGATATATTCCTCTGTGGTCTATTGCACCTCTTGTGACCATCATGGCAGTGAATTGCCTGATTTACTGGGGAAGCAGTGCGCTTACAGCTGGCAGGTATCACTATGATTTTACGATGGCATTTGACAGGAAAGTTCCTTTACTGCCTGTATTTGTGTGGTTTTATATTCTGGCATTTCCATTCTGGGCGGTGGGGTATTTGCTGGCGGCAAGGCGTGGTAAGGATATGTTTTACCGGTTTGTTGCCACAGATCTGACCATACATTTTATTTGCTTTATCTGCTTTATTTTAATACCGACCACCAATATAAGACCGGAGATCCCAGGAAATACCCTTTCGGAAAAGATTCTCGCTCTGGTATATTCCCTGGATGGCGGGAACAGTCCTTCTAATTTGTTTCCCTCTATCCACTGCTATGTGAGCTGGATGTGCTGGAAAGGTGTGGAAGGCTCAGAGAAGGTGCCGAAATGGTATCAGAGATTTTCTCTGGTATTTGCAATTCTGATCATTATCTCTACCCAGGTGCTGAAACAGCATTACATTGTGGATGCAGCAGCGGCGTTGCTTCTGGTAGAGTTTTTCTGGAGATTTTATCAGAAAGGGCAGCGACATAAGTGGGTTGTGCATGTTTTTGCACATAAAAAGAAGTAACATGGACATAAAAAACCAGTAATTGGTCAGGTGAATTGAAAAATCAGAATAAAGTAACAGATAACAACCGTTTCGAAAGATGTTAAAAAATACCATATTGTGATTATGAAGAAACAGCTTTCAATAAAAAGATTGGAGAAATAGTATGAAGTGGAATCGCTTTACCATCAAAACAAAAACAGAAGCAGAAGACGTTATCATCTCTGCCCTTGCAGACGTTGGAGTTGAGGGCGTAGAGATTCAGGACAAACAGCCCCTTACCGAGACAGATAAAGAGCAGATGTTTGTGGATATTATGCCGGAAGGTCCAGCGGATGATGGAATCGCCTATCTGAATTTTTATCTGGAAGAGGACACAGAAACTGCGCCTGTTCTCGAGAGAGTACGTGCTGTCCTTGAAGAAGTACGCGGATACATGGATATCGGCGAAGGCACCATCACAGAATCCCAGACAGAGGACAAAGACTGGATCAATAACTGGAAGGAACATTTCCATCAGTTCTATGTAGATGACATTCTTATTGTTCCATCCTGGGAAGAAGTGAAGGAAGAAGATAAAGATAAGATGATCCTTCACATTGATCCAGGTACAGCTTTTGGAACTGGTATGCACGAGACAACCCAGCTGGTAATTCGTCAGCTGAAGAAATTTGTGACAAAAGACACCCAGATGCTGGATGTTGGAACCGGAAGCGGTATTCTTGGAATTGTAGCTTTGAAGCTGGGCGCTGCTCATGTTGTGGGAACTGACCTTGATCCCTGTGCAATTCCGGCAGTGGCTGACAATAAAGAAGCTAACGATATTAAGGATGAGACTTTTGACATGCTCATTGGAAATATCATTGATGATAAAGAAGTTCAGGATACTGTTGGATATGAGAAATATGACATTGTAACGGCTAATATCCTGGCAGATGTACTGGTGCCTCTCACACCGGTTATCGTAAATCAGATGAAAAAGGGTGCTTACTATATTACCTCTGGAATTCTGGATGTGAAAGAAGAAGTAGTGGTAAAGGCAGTGAAAGACGCCGGGCTTCAGCTGGTTGAGGTAACCCATCAGGGAGAATGGGTATCTGTCACAGCCAGAAAGGAATAATTATGCAGCGCTTTTTTGTGGAGCCTTATCAGGTCCTGGAGGAAGAACACAGGATCACTCTTACAGGTCCGGATCTGAACCATATGAAAAATGTTCTGCGCATGCGCATTGGTGAGGATGTGTGGATCAGCGATGGCAGTGAGAAGGAATATCACTGTACCATAGAAGAATTTCAGGAGGACAGCGCAGTTCTTCATATCCTTTATGCCCAGGAATCCCAGTATGAGCTCCCAAGCCGGATTTATTTGTTCCAGGGACTTCCTAAAGGGGATAAAATGGAACTGATCATTCAGAAGGCTGTGGAGCTTGGCGCTTACGCTGTTGTTCCAGTTGAAACAAGGAGATGTGTGGTGAAGCTGGATGCAAAGAAAGCGCAGAAGAAGGTTAGCAGATGGCAGCAGATTTCCGAGAGTGCAGCCAAGCAGTCTAAGCGTATGCTGATCCCGGAAGTGAAAAATGTAATGAACTGGAAAGAAGCACTTGCCTTTGCAAAAGGACTGGATGTGGTTCTGATTCCTTATGAGCTTGCCCAAGGTATGAAAGAGACCCGGGAAATCCTGGCGGCAATTCAGCCTGGACAATCTGTGGGGATTTTTATTGGACCGGAAGGCGGTTTTGAGGAGGAAGAAGTGAGAGATGCCATGGAAGCCGGAGGGAAACCGGTGACCCTGGGAAAAAGAATCCTGCGCACAGAGACAGCAGGTATGACCATGCTGTCTATTCTGATGTATACGCTTGAGTCTGTTTAAAAATATTTTAGCAATCTGCAAGACGTGCCAGAGCCTGTTTGAAAAATCATTTCAGCAATCTGCACGCCCCACTTTGCGGTATGCTTCACCTGAATTCGGCTGCCGCAGCTCGCTGCTGCGCCCTTATCCGGGTAAAGGCTTCCGCAAATTGTGATGCACATCTTGCAGAAAGCCTTTTTTTAACATGCTCTGGAAAAAAGAGGAAAAGTAAGAAATGGAAGCATATTTTGATAACTCTGCTACCACAAGATGTTATCCTGAGGTGGCAGAGATTGTAGTAAAAACAATGACAGAGGATTTTGGAAATCCTTCTGCCATGCATTTAAAAGGTGTGGAAGCGGAAAAGTATGTCCGTGAAGCTGCACAGATACTTGCCAAAATTCTCAAGGTAAATGAAAAAGAAATCATTTTCACCTCTGGCGGAACAGAGTCAAATAATCTGGCCTTGTTTGGCGGAGCGGATGCAAATAAAAGAAGCGGAAACCATATTATCACCACTTCAGTGGAGCATGCAGCTGTAGGACAGCCTGCAGAGCGCCTGGAACAGATGGGATATGAGGTGACGATAGTTCCTGTAGATCACAGGGGTGTGGTTCAGCTGGAGGCGTTAGAGAAAGCTTTGCGCCCGGATACGATTCTGGTATCTACTATGTATGTAAACAATGAGGTTGGTGCTGTGATGCCAGTGGAAGAGATTGCAAAACTGGTTCATGAGAAAAGCCCGAAGGCTCTGTATCATGTAGATGCGATCCAGGCATTTGGAAAATACCGTATTTATCCCAAAAAGGCAGGAATTGATATGCTCTCTGTGAGCAGCCATAAGATTCACGGGCCTAAAGGTGTAGGATTTTTATATATCAATGAGAAAGCCAGGATTCAGCCTCAGATCTTAGGCGGCGGCCAGCAGGCCGGTATGCGGTCCGGTACAGATAATGTACCTGGAATTGCAGGACTGGGTGTTGCTGCAAAGATGGTCTACACGGATTTTGATAAGAAAATTGAGCATATGTATCAGCTGAAGGAACGCCTTGCAGAAGGTTTTCTGAAACTTCCTGATGTTCGTCTCAACGGAATGGAGATAAGAGAAGGTGCACCTCAGATCTTAAGCGCCAGCTTTCTGGGCGTGAGAAGCGAAGTGCTGCTTCATACTCTGGAAGAAAAAGGCATTTATGTTTCAGCCGGAAGCGCCTGCTCCAGCCACAAAAGAAAAGCTGCCGGAACCTTAAGTGCAATGGGAATGGAAGCAGCCCAAAGAGAAAGTACGCTGAGATTCAGTTTTTCAGAGGAAAATACATTTGAAGAAGTGGATTATGCATTGGAAGTGATCGGGCAGGTACTGCCTATGCTTCGGAGATATTCCAGACACTGATGCAGTGAGGAAAAGAAGAATGAAATGCAGCGCCGGGGAAAGTCCGGCAGCCGCATAAAATAAAGAAACAGGAGGAAATCAAATGATATTTCACGCATTTTTAATAAAATACGCAGAAATAGCTATCAAGGGTAAAAATCGATATCTGTTTGAAGATGCCCTTGTGAAGCAGATGAATATTGCTCTTTCTAAGATAGAGGGCGATTACCGCGTTGTGAAGGAGCAGGGCCGTGTTTATGTATTCTGTCCGGAGGAATACGATTTTGAGGAGGCTGTAGCTGCATTAAAAACAGTATTCGGTATTGTTTATATCTGTCCGGTAGTGATCTACGAGGACAAAGGATTTGAGCAGATGCGCTCTGACGTTGTGGAGTACATGAAGAATGTACATCCGGATTATCACGGCACCTTCAAGGTATATACAAGACGTGCAAAGAAGTCCTATCCGGTAAATTCCATGGAAGTAAGTGCAAGAATCGGTGAAAGCATTCTGGATGCTTTTCCGGAGGCAAAGGTGGATGTACATCAGCCTGAACTTACCGTTTCTGTTGAGATCCGTGAGAAAATTTATGTATATTCCAAGAGCATCAAGGGACCTGGCGGAATGCCGGTTGGAACCAATGGAAAGGCAATGCTGCTTCTTTCCGGCGGAATTGACAGCCCAGTGGCCGGATATATGATCGCAAAGCGAGGAGTTAAGATTGAAGCCGTTTATTTCCATGCTCCGCCGTATACCAGCGAGCGTGCGAAACAGAAGGTTGTGGACCTGGCGAAGCTGGTGGCAAAATACAGTGGACCGATCAGGCTTCATGTAGTAAATTTCACAGACATTCAGCTGTACATTTACGATCAGTGTCCACATGATGAGCTTACTATCATTATGCGTCGTTATATGATGAGAATTGCAGAGCATTTTGCAAAGAAGGATAACTGTCTTGGACTTATTACCGGTGAAAGCATTGGACAGGTTGCAAGCCAGACCCTGCAGAGTCTTGCAGCAACGAATGAAGTGTGTACATTACCGGTATATCGTCCGGTGATTGGGTTTGATAAACAGGAAATTGTAGAGCGTTCCTGGGAGATTGGAACTTATGACACTTCTGTTCTTCCATATGAAGATTGCTGTACTATTTTTGTCGCAAAGCATCCGGTTACAAAGCCGAATCTGAATGTGATCCGCAAGTCAGAGGAGAAACTGGCTGAGAAAATTGATGAACTGATGGAAGCGGCACTTAGCACTGCAGAAGTGATTGAAATCCAGTAAAAAAGTGGAAAAGTACTCAGAGGCTGCATGAAGTCATCGAAAAAACAAAAAGAGGAACTGTGAACAGTTCCTCTGACAATCGAATATTTAATTATTCAACTGTATATTTGTCGATGATTTCCATAACGCTGTCAAGAGCAGCTCCGTCAGCATGGATATTCAGGTCGATCGGTTTGGATAAATCCAGGCTGAAGATACCCATGATAGATTTAGCGTCAATCACATATCTTCCGGATACCAGGTCGAAGTCGCAGTCAAATTTGCTGATCTCGTTTACAAATGCTTTCACTTTATCAATAGAGTTAAGTGAGATTTTTGCTGTTTTCATTGTGATATAACCTCCCTTGGATTGTTAGTAGTTTGCTTTACAGTACTCATATTACCTGTAGGCAGGATAAAAGTCAAGGTGAAAAAAGAGAAAAAATGGCAGCAGAATTAGTGAAAATGTATAAAAAATTTACAACATTACTGTGTACTGGTAATATTCCGCGGGATGCTTTTCGTGAATGAAATTTACAGAAGATCCGGGAAGTGCGGCACGAAATCACGTATTTGCATGAATTCTGTGCACCGCGGAGAAATTATCCTGCATGGTGTGGACAGTACTAGTTTTGGAGGAAAAAATGAAAAAAAAGGTTGCATTACACAATCTTGGATGTAAAGTAAACTCTTATGAGCTGGAAGCTATGCAGCAGCTTCTGGAACAGGCAGGGTATGAAATCGTACCTTTTGAACCAGGTGCTGATGTTTATGTAATAAATACCTGTACGGTAACAAATATTGCAGACCGTAAATCTCGTCAGATGCTTCACAAGGCGAAAAAGATGAACCCAGATGCGGTGGTAGTAGCAACAGGATGTTATGTACAGACTGACGAGGGAAAACTGGAAAAGGACGAAGCAGTGGATCTGGTACTTGGAAATAACCAGAAGAAAAATATTGTGGAAGTTCTGGCTGATTTTGAAAGGGAACACCAGCGTCAGGCTCATATTATTAAGATTAATCAGACAAAGGAATATGAAGAACTGGAAATCAGCCACACAGCTGAGCATGTACGTGCTTATATTAAGGTGCAGGATGGCTGCAACCAGTTTTGCACCTATTGTATCATTCCCTACGCAAGAGGCCGCGTGCGAAGCAGGGAAAAAGAGAATATTTTAAATGAAGTGCACAAGCTGGCCAAAGCCGGCTACAAAGAAGTGGTGCTTACAGGAATTCATCTCAGTTCCTATGGAGTGGATTTTCCTGAGGACAAAAAAGAAACTTTGCTTTCTCTTATTCAGGCAGTAAATGAAGTGGAAGGAATTCAGAGAATCCGCCTTGGTTCCCTGGAACCGGGAATTGTCACAGAAGAATTTGCAAAAGAGCTGTCTTCTATGTCAAAAGTCTGCCCTCATTTTCATCTTTCCCTGCAGAGCGGATGCGATACGACTCTGGAGAGAATGAACAGACGATACAGAAGCGCGGAGTATAAAGCAAGATGTGAACTTCTTCGCAAATATTTCGGAAATCCAGCACTGACAACAGATGTGATCGTTGGTTTTCCAATGGAAACAGAAGAGGATTTTCAGGCTTCCTATGATTTTGTGAAAGATATTCATTTTTATGAAACCCATATTTTTAAATATTCCCGTCGTCATGGAACTAAGGCTGCGGCTATGTCCGGTCAGCTGACAGAGGCAGAAAAAGCTGTGAGAAGTGACAAAATGCTGGAGCTGCACCAGAAGCGTGCTGCAGAATATGAGACTTCTCTTCTTGGAAAGACTCTGGAAGTACTTCTGGAGGAGAAAGTGGAGATTGATGGAAAAGCATATTATCTGGGACATTCCAGAGAATATGTGAAAGTGGCGGTGCTGAAAACGGAGAAATACGGTGTAAATGATATTCTGGCGGTGAAAGTGGAAAAAACTTTGCAGCCACATATTCTGCAGGGAGAAGAAATACAGGTTCTGTAGGGCGTGACCAGTAACATAATTATTACTGTTCACTGGTAACGTTCCGCGAGATGTTTTTTGTGAACGAAGTTCACAGAAAACCCGAGAATCTCAGCGCGAAATCATGCGAATGCATGATTTCTGTGCATCGCGAAGCGGGTTACTGGGCAGGTCGTGACCAGTAACCACACAATTGCGGAAATGACAGGCAATGCAAAATTAGGATTGTAATTTACACGTAATTATATTAAAATAAAAAAGAAATAATCGTAAGGACGTGAGAAAAATGGCAGAAAATAATCTGGGAAGTACACAATATTTCAGAACAAAACCAGATCAGGAGCTTGAAGTAAAAGAAATCCTGGACCTGGTTTACAACGCAATGGAAGAAAAAGGCTATAATCCTGTGAATCAGATCGTAGGTTATATTATGTCCGGTGATCCGACTTATATTACCAGCCATAAGGGTGCCAGAAGCATGATCATGAAGGTTGAGCGTGACGAACTTGTTGAGGAATTGCTGACCGAGTATATTAAGAACAGATCCTGGGAATACTGATTATGAGATTAATGGGATTAGACTACGGTTCCAAGACGGTGGGCGTTGCCGTCAGTGATCCACTGGGACTTACCGCACAAGGTGTGGAGACTGTCTGGCGCAAGCAGGAGAATAAGCTTCGCCAGACGATGGCACGGATTGAAGAACTGATTTCGGAGTATCAGGTAGAGCGTATTGTACTTGGATATCCGAAGAACATGAATAATACTGTAGGCGAGCGGGCGGTGAAATCTCTTGAGTTTAAAGAAAAGCTGGAGAAGAGGACTGGCCTGCCTGTTGTGATGTGGGATGAACGACTGACTACGGCAGAAGCGGAGCGTACTTTGATGGAGACCGGTGTCAGACGTGAGAACAGGAAGCAGTTTCTCGATCAGATGGCTGCGGTTTTGATCTTACAGGGATACTTAGACCGAATGAATATGAATAAGGACGAAAATAATGGAGAAAATTAAATTTCAATCTGAGGATGGGATTATAGAATTTTTTGTGGAAGAACAGACTACAGTTGCAGGAATCACTTATCTTCTGGTTTCCGATTCACAGGACGATGAGGCAAATGCCTATATTATGAAAGATGTTTCAGAAGAGGGAAGCGAAGAAGCCAGCTATGAGATGGTAGAAGATGATGAAGAACTGGTGGCAATTTCCAAAGTATTTGAACAGATGTTGGACGACGTAGATCTTGAAATGTAATAATTTGCTGGGCAGATCGTGAACAGTGATGCGAAATCATGCTTTGCATGTTATTTTGTGCATCGTGAAGCGTGTAACTGTGAAGTTACTGAACAGTTACCAGCCGAAACAAAATAAAGTCGCTTTATCCTGGTAGCGTGAGTTTGGAGGATAAAGTGCGCAAAATGGAGGATAGATTGATTGAAGACGGAAAATGAAATGAACAACAACGGGCAAAGGACTCCGGCAGCCGGAAACGGAACAAGAAAACCAAATTTCAGACATAAAAATTACAGATATAAGGCACAGCCGAAAAAGGAAGGAAAAGATGGTCAGAAACAAGGACAGGATAAGCAGACTAAGGGGAATTATAAACCTCAGTTCCGCGGTCAGGGCAAGCCTGCCTTAAAGAGACCACGTAAAACTAACAATGGCTCCAAGCTGAAGATCATTCCACTTGGTGGTCTGGAGCAGATTGGAATGAATATTACAGCTTTTGAGTATGAAGACAGTATAGTGGTAGTAGACTGCGGACTTGCTTTTCCAGAAGATGATATGCCGGGAATCGATCTTGTAATTCCGGATATTACCTACCTGAAAGAGAATATTTCCAAGGTGAAAGGATTTGTGATCACCCATGGTCATGAGGATCATATTGGTGCGCTTCCATATGTACTGAAGGAAGTAAATGCACCGATCTACTCCACCAAACTGACTCTTGCGCTGATCAGCAACAAGCTGAAAGAGCATAATCTGACTAAGACTACCAAGTTAAAAGAAGTAAAACACGGTCAGGTGATCAATCTTGGTGATTTTGCTATTGAATTTATTAAGACGAACCATAGTATCCAGGATGCATCTGCACTGGCTATTTATTCTCCTGTGGGAATCGTGGTACACACAGGTGACTTCAAGGTGGACTATACCCCTGTATTTGGAGATGCCATTGATCTGCAGAGATTTGCGGAAATCGGACGAAAAGGCGTTCTTGCCCTTATGTGTGATTCTACAAATGCGGAACGTCCGGGCTTTACCATGTCTGAGCGCACAGTTGGTCATGTTTTTGACAATCTTTTTAATGAATATAAGACTGCAAGAATCATTATCGCAACGTTTGCTTCCAATGTAGACCGTGTACAGCAGATCATCAATACCGCATACCGCTTTGGACGTAAAGTGGCAGTAGAAGGCCGCAGTATGGTAAATGTTATTACCACTGCCGCAGAACTTGGCTATCTGCGTGTTCCTGACCAGACTCTGATCGAGATCGACCAGGTAAAGAACTATCCGGATGAGCAGCTTGTTCTGATCACTACAGGAAGTCAGGGCGAGTCCATGGCTGCTCTTTCTCGTATGGCTGCTAATATCCACAAGAAGATTACCATTAAACCTAATGATGCAATTATTTTCAGCTCTCATCCGATTCCAGGTAATGAGAAGGCTGTATCCAAGGTTATCAACGAGCTTTCCATGAAAGGTGCAAAGGTTATTTTCCAGGATGCACATGTATCCGGACATGCCTGCCAGGAGGAGATTAAGCTGATCTACTCCCTTGTGAAGCCGAAATATGCAATTCCGGTACATGGTGAATATCGTCATCTGACTGCCCAGAAGCTTGTTGCAGAGGAACTTGGATATTCCAAGGACAATATTTTTATTCTGAAATCCGGAAATGTTCTGGAGATTGATGAGAATAGTGCGGCTGTTACTGGTTCCGTACACACAGGTGCAATTCTTGTAGACGGTCTTGGAGTCGGAGATGTTGGTAATATTGTACTTCGCGACAGACAGCATCTTTCCGAAGATGGTATTATGATTGTTGTCATGACATTAGAGAGACACAGCAATGTGGTACTGGCAGGACCGGATATTGTTTCCAGAGGTTTTGTGTATGTAAGAGAGTCAGAAGACCTTATGGATCATGCAAGAGAAGTGGTGGAGCTGGCTCTTGACGGATGTCTGGATAAAGGTATCACAGACTGGAGTAAGATTAAGGCAGCAGTGAAGGATGCACTCAGCGACTACGTATGGAAACGTACCAAGAGAAGTCCGATGATCCTTCCAATCATTATGGAGGCATAAGCAGAGGCGCGATGAACGAGATAAAAGACTGTATAGATGCACTTCTTGCAGCTGTACAGAACAGTGAAGAATATCAGAAATTTGAGAAATACAGAGATCTTCTGAAGGAGAACCCGGAGCTTATGGACCGTGTGAATGCATTCAGAGGAAACAATTTCAGACTACAGAATGAAGCAAACAGAGATGAGCTGTTCCGGGGAACGGAGCAGCTCAACAGAGAATCCAGGGAGCTGCGCAGAGATCCCCTTGTAAACGCATTTCTTGATGCGGAGCTTGCTCTTTGTAAACTTATGCAGAAGATATGCAGGACACTTACAGAGGGAATCGATCTGGACATTCCTGAGTTATAAGGAGGAAACATGGGTAATACAAGAGATCAGGTGGGAAAAGCAGGGCTTTTTGTAGCTGGTGGAATTTTTCGTACTGCTTTTTACGTCTGTGTTGCAGTGCTGATTTTCTGGATTGGCAAGTCGGCCTATCAGTTTGGCTACAATGTTTTTAACCAGCAGGCAGTCAGCCCGGGAGCAGGTCAGGAAGTGACAGTTGTGATTCCGGAAGGCTCATCCACGTATGATGTAGCCAAGATCCTGAAAAGCAAGGGACTGATCGACGACAGTCTGGTGTTCTTTGCACAGGAGAAACTTTCTACATATAAGGGACAGATGCAGGCTGGAACCTATCTGTTAAGTACAGCTTACACTCCTACACGTATTATGGGTATTCTTGCTGGTGATGAGGAGCAGACTGGTGTTATGCAGGATACTGCCACAGCGGCTGATACAGCGGCCCAGACAGATACTCAGACTACAGATGCAGGAACTGATACAGCTGATACCCAGAGTGCAGATGGTACAGCGGATACTCAGGCAGCTGATGGAACTGCAGGGGAAGGAGAGTCCGGACAGTGATCGTAGAGGAGAGAATGCGCACTTACATCAATTCTCTTGATATGGGGAATACTCCTTTTCTGGAAGAACTGGAAAAAGAAGCTCTTGCAGGAAGGGTGCCCATTATCCGCAAGGAAATGCAGAGCTTTCTGAAAATGTTTCTTGCAGCAACCCGGCCGATGAAAATACTGGAGGTCGGAACTGCAGTAGGTTTTTCCACTCTGCTGATGTGCGAATATGGACCTGAGAATCTGAAAATAACAACAATTGAGAATTATGAAAAAAGGATCCCTATTGCCAGAGAGAATTTCAGGAAGGCAGGACGGGAATCCCAGATAGAGTTCCTTACCGGGGATGCAGGAGAGATCCTGAAAGAACTTACTGGAACTTATGATCTTATTTTTATGGATGCTGCCAAGGGGCAGTATATGAACTGGCTGCCGGATGTGCTTCAATTAATGCATAAGGGCAGCGTTCTTGTTTCTGATAATGTTCTTCAAGAAGGGGACATTATCGAATCCCATTATCTTGTAGAGAGACGCAATCGTACCATTTATAAGCGTATGCGTCAGTATCTCTATGAACTGAAGCACAATCCGCTGCTGGAGACCTCCATCCTTCCGTTAGGAGACGGAGCCTCCATCAGTGTAAAGAAAGAGGAGTCATATGCGTAAACCAGAATTATTAGTTCCGGCAAGCAGTCTTGAGGTTCTGAAGATTGCCACGGTTTTCGGAGCAGACGCTGTTTATATCGGAGGAGAGGCTTTTGGGCTTCGTGCCAAGGCCCGCAATTTTTCAAAAGAAGAGATGGCGCAGGGAATTGCATTTGCCCATGAGCATGGTGTAAAAGTCTATGTGACAGTGAATATTCTTGCGCATAACTATGATCTGGCTGGTGTAAGAGAGTACTTGAAAGAGCTTAAGGAATTAAAACCGGACGCCTTGATCATCGCTGATCCTGGTATTTTTACCTATGCCAAGGAAATCTGTCCGGAGATTGAGCGTCATATCAGTACCCAGGCAAATAACACTAATTACGAAACCTATCGCTTCTGGTACAAGCTTGGAGCGAAGCGTGTGGTAACTGCCCGTGAGCTTTCTTTAGAAGAGATTCGCCAGATCCGTGCCAATATTCCAGATGATATGGAGATTGAGACTTTCATTCACGGAGCGATGTGTATTTCCTATTCCGGACGCTGTCTTCTCAGCAATTTCCTGGTAGGAAGAGATGCAAATCAGGGATCCTGCACACATCCGTGCCGTTGGAAATATTCCATTGTGGAAGAGTCGAGACCCGGGGAGTATATGCCGGTTTATGAGAATGAGCGTGGTACTTACATTTTCAATTCCAAGGATCTTTGCATGATCGAGCACATGGATGACATTCTCACAAGCGGAATCGACAGTTTGAAGATCGAGGGTCGTATGAAGACAGCTCTTTATGTAGCAACTGTCGCACGTACTTACCGCAAGGCTATTGATGATTATCTGGAAGATCCGGCCAAATATCAGGCAAACATGTCCTGGTATCAGGAGCAGATCGCAGGCTGCACTTACCGTAAATTTACAACTGGCTTCTTTTATGGCAAACCAAGCGAGGAAGCACAGATCTATGACAATAATACCTATGAGAAGGGGTATACGTATCTGGGATTTGCAGAAGCTGTAGATGAGAGAGGCTATGTGCAGATTACACAGAGAAACAAGTTTACAGTAGGAGAGATGATCGAGATCATGAAACCGGATGGAACCAATCTTCTGGTTCCTGTAAAAGCTATCTATGATGAGGAGGGCAATTCCGTAGAAAGCGCTCCCCATCCGCAGCAGAAGCTGTTTGTAGATCTTGGCGGTGAGGCAGAGGTTTATGATATCCTCCGCCGTAGTGAAGCATAAGTCTGAGAGTAATTCAGAAAAATAATCGTTACTGGTCACGGAATGAACAGTAACAAATAATCATAGAGGTAAAACTCGCAGAGCGTGTTTTACCCGTTTTCAGGAAAAAGCGTCCGCAATTTTTGCAGGGCGTTTTTTTCAATTCTGGATACATAGGAGCGGCTGATGTGAAGGTGCCTGGCGATTTCCCGCTGCGTCTGTTCCTTTTGCCCAAAGAGACCGAAACGGCAGCAGATCACCTCATATTCTTTGGAAGACAGTACAGACTTCATGGAATCCAGTACATGACGGATATCTTCTCTGGTGGAATACTCTTCCACAACGTCCACTGCCGGTCCTTCCATTACATCCAGAAGACTGATCTCATTGCCTTCTTTGTCTGTACCAATGGGTTCATACAGCGAGATTTCCCGGGAATGCTTCTTGCGGGAGCGGAATAACATAAGCAGTTCATTGTTGATACACTTTCCAGCATATGTGGACAGCCGGGCTGCTTTTGTGGAATCAAATGTGGAGATGGCTTTCATTAATCCAATGGTGCCAATGGAAATCAGATCGTCCAGTTCTACATCTGTTCCCTGATATTTTTTTACTACATGGGCAACAAGCCGCAGGTTACGTTCTATGAGAATATTTTTTGCTTCCATATCGCCCCTTTGGTACTGCTGAAGATAATACTGCTCCTCGGCCATTGTCAAAGGTTTCAAAAATGTCTTCAAATCGCTACCTCAAAGGGGATTTCTATATAGTCTATGAAAAATACAGGCTTTAAGTGCCTGGCTGCCTTTTTTTTACTGCGAAAAAATCGTGGCAGGATTCTTTTTATATTTTACATTGAAATAAAGGGTGAAAATCATTATAATAATGTCAGAGTAACTGCCTGGAGCGTGTTTGAAAAAGGCTCTGGTTCGAAAGAGGCAGTGACAGCGAGTAACAGGATTACTGTTCCGCAGCAATGTTCTGAGAAGCGTGTTGCTGTGAAGTTTGTGGACAGTAACAAGAACACGAAAGACGTAAGGTGAATGATTTTGAAAAAAAAGATCGAACAGCTTTTAAACGGAAAGTTTGAATATGAACAGCCCCAGCTCCTTTTTTCCAAGGAGAAGATTTCCCTGACCATGAAAGCAGGGGAGACGAAGAGAGGGGAAGTGTACGTTGGAACAGAGGATAATCAGAAGATCCGCGGTTATGTTACTTCCTCCAGCCGCCGGGTGGTACCGGGAATGGACCATATTTCAGGAACTACTGTGCGTCTCCCGCTTGGAATTGATACGGTAGGACTTGCTCCCGGAGAAAACCTGAAGGGATGGCTGTGCTTTACTACAAATATTGGAGAGGCCCGTCTTCCTTTTGAAATTGAGATCGAAAAAGAGGAAATACGCAGTTTTTCAGGTGTGGTAGGGAATCTGGACGAATTTGTAAAAGTTGCCCGGGATGATTTTAAAGAGGCATTCCGTATTTTTAAAGATGCCAGCTTCACCAGAATTCTGGAAAATGAGGATCAAAAGATCCAGACACTTTATTATGGTCTGTCCAGACAGCCGGTGACATATCAGCATCTGGAAGAATTTCTCATTGCCGCAGGCAAGAAGGAAAAAGTAACCATAAGTGCCAGAGAGGTGGGCAAAGAATACTATGAGTTGAAAGACTCTTTGAAAGAATCTTTTTATATTCAGAGAAGCGGATGGGGGCATCTGCGCCTTGATGTGGAAGCTGTTGGAGAGTTTCTGGAAGTTCCCCGCAAGGTGGTAACAGACGAAGATTTTATTGGCAGCCATTATGAAGTGGAATATCTGGTACACAAGGAGAAATTAAGACAAGGCAATCAGTTTGGCAAAATTATAGTAAAAAGCCCTTATCAGGAGATTACTTATACCGTTGTTGCATCCACAAGTGGTAAACTGGATGTAGATATCCGTCTGACTCAGGAGAAGAGTAAACTGGATCTTCAAAAAGACTGTCTGGCCTACTTGTGCTATGAGACTGCTGTGGCAAGCTGTCTTGCGGGAAAGGAGAATCCAGGGGTCAACAGCTGGATGGATTTTTCCACCTGGAGTGCAAGCAGCCACTATATTCTGAACCAGCTTCACCAGTCCGGATGTGATTATCCGGAATACCAGATGTATGAGGCCTTTCTTCTTTACATGGAGAACCATCATGAGGAAGCAAGAGTTCTTCTGGAAAGCTATCAGGATAAATCCTATACAAGAGATGATCTGGAGTTTGCTGGAATTTATCTGTATCTGTGCACGCTTACCGGTTTATATAAGGACAAGGTTCACGCCCTGTCCAGAATCCGCAATTTTTACATGCAGAAAAGTGACAGTTTTCCGCTTTTATGGATCCTGCTGAAGCTGGATCCTGCATACAAGGAGACTCCGTCCAAGGCATTATTTGTGCTGGAAGAGCAGTTTGGCAAGGGCTGCAGGAGTCCGTTCCTCTATCTGGAAGCATGGAAGATCATCTGCAAGGACATGACTCTTCTTCACAGACTGAACAGCTTCTGGGGGCAGGTATTCCGCTTCGCGGCAAGAAGAAACCTTCTTACAGAGGAGCTGGTAATGCGCCTTGCATATCTTTCCGGATATGAGAAAGATTATAACGAAAGTATTTATCAGGCATTGGCAAAGGGCTATGATCAGTATTCTTCAGAGGATACCCTGGAAGCCATCTGCAAATATGTGATGAAGGGAAACCCAAGAAAGACCGAATATTTCCGCTGGTTTTCCCTGGCAGTGGAGCATGGGCTGCGTCTTACAAGACTTTATGAGTATTATGTGGAGACTATGGACACTTCCAGACGGATTGAGCTTCCAAAGGCTCTTCTCATGTATTTTACTTACAACAGCGATTCCCTTGGAGATTCCAAGCGGGCATTTATTTATTCCTGCATTATTGCAAATAAGGAAAAAGAGCCGGCAGCATACCAGCGCTATATGTCAGGTATGCGGGATTTCGCCAGGAAAAAACTGGCTGAGGGCAAAATGAATGAGAGCTATGCTGTCTTATATCAGGAGTTTCTGATGGAGCCTCGCACAAAAGAGGCGGCAGATTCCATTGCGCAGAAAATGTTTACCCACCGCCTTTATTTTGATGATAAAAAAGTCCGCTATGTGATCGTTCGTCACAGTCAGATGGAATCAGAGGAGACTTATACCTGTGTTCAGGGCGTAGCTTATCCAAGAATTTATACAGAAGATGCTGCTATCCTTTTTCAGGATGACAAGCAGCGCAGATACAGTGCTACTGTAGATTACAGCTTGAAGAAGACCATGGATGAGGATGGGGCAGTGAGAAAAGTTCTTGCCCTTGGCGTGGACGAGCCAGGTGTGCTTCTTCATTATTGCGAAAGCCATGAACTGGACAAAGATAATCTGGATATTTTTCAAAGACTGGTCAAATCCGATGCTTTTTGCATGGAGTATAAGCAGAAGGTACGTCGCAGGATTCTGGATTATTATGCAGAGCATGTATTTGGCGAAGATCTGGATCAATATTTAAAGCAGATGGATTACCAGGAATACGCCCGTGTGGACAGGCAGAAGCTTCTGGTGGTTCTTATAAGCCGCGGTCTTTTTTCCCAGGCACAGGCCATTGTGGAGGAATTCGGCTATGAGGGTGTGGACATGCGAAGCCTTCTGAAACTGGTGAGCCGCATGATCGTGCGCTGCGACATGCTGGAAGATGAGGAACTTCTGGCTTTGGCATCTGATGTTTACAGAAATGGATTTTATGATGAGGTGATCCTCACATATCTTATGAAATATCGTTTTGGACCTGTGGATGAAATGTTTTCCATCTGGAAAAGTGCTGTGGGATTTGAAATGGATACCTATGATCTGGAGGAAAAAATCCTTCAGCTTCTTATGTTTACCACGGATTACCGCAAGGAGGGAGAGCATGTTCTGGAATCCTACATTCGCCATTCCGGAAGGGAGTGGATCGTAAGCGGATATCTGACCCATGTTTCCTATGGCATTTTTGTAAAAGAATACACCATGAGTCCTTTTGTGAAAAACTGTCTGTTGAATGCATATATGCAGAAATGGATGGTAAATGAAGTCTGCTATCTGGCTTTGTTTAAAGAGCTTTCCAGGGAAAAGAGCAGAAAAGAGGCTCTTCTTACCATAGAAAAAGAGCTTCTGAAAATGTGCATGGACAAAGAAATGGTATTTTCTTTCTTCCACAGACTTCCACCGGAAATTTTGAGCCTGTATCAGATGGATGACAAAACATGTGTGGAATATCACACCAGCCCGGAGGCGAAGGTAACCCTTGTATATGCTTTGGATACCGGACTTGGACGTGCGCTGGAATATAAGACAGAGCCTCTTAAGAATGTATATGAGGGTATTTTTACCAAGCCGTTTACCATGTTTTACGGGGAAACTTTGCATTATTATTTTTCAGAGGAATGTAATGGACAGACCAAAAGAACGCCAGAGCGGGTACTTGGAATGAGTAAGGTGGAAGGTACACCATTCAGCAAGTACCAGATGATTAATCAGATTTTGTCTGCGCGGAAACTGGACAAGCATCATGAGGTGAAACAGGGACTGAAGCAGTATTTCCGCCAGGAACAGTATGTAAAAGAAATGTTTGTCATTACAGAAGAGGACTGAATATATGAATGAAATTCGTGATTTGATCATAGGAATTGATTTTGGAAAAGATTATTCCCAGATCTGCTATTATGACCGGAAAGGGGAGGAACCCTGCTCTGTGTCCATGAAAGTTGGTGCCCAGGAGTTTGAAGCACCTACCTGTATTTGCAGGCGCGGAGAGCATAAAGAGTACACCATTGGTCTTGAGGCAGTTTATTTTGCCCGGGAAAAAGGGGGACAGATGGTGGATGACCTGTATGGAATCTGTAAGAAAGAAGACAGTGTGCAGATTCTGGGAGAACAGGTGGAGCCATGGGAGCTGCTTCAGGTTTTTCTGGAGGGTATGCTGAAATTTCTGGGAGTTGCAGATCTTGTAAAAAATACAAAATGCCTGGTGATCACAAGTCCTGAGCTTGAGGACCCCCAGGTGAAAAATATGGAAAAAGCCTGCCAGGCCATTGGTTTTTCGAAGAATCAGTACATGCTGATAGACCATGGAGAGAGCTTTTATTATTATTCCCTTACCCAGAAAAGAGAGACCTGGAACCGGAGTATCGGCTGGTATTCTTTTCACCAGGATGAAGTGAAGTTTCAGCAGCTGACTATGGACAGCAGCACAAGGCCGGTGCTGGTACGCCTTGAGGAGCCGAAGAAGACGGTCCTCCCATCTCTTACAGCACCTGAAGAAGAGGGAGAGAAGGCCGTGGAAGCCAGAGATGAGGCTTTCCGTGATTTTATTAAGGAGACTCTTGGAACCGGTCTTTTTTCCAGCATTCAGATCACAGGATATGGATTCAGCCCGGATTGGGCGAAAATATCCATTGGAAGCCTTTGCATGCAGCGAAGAAAGGTTTATTATGGAAATAACCTTTTTGCAAAAGGTGCATGTGCAGCTGGAAAGGAGCGCCTTGAGGATAAGATCCTGAAGGGGTACCGTTATATGAGTCCTGCTCTTGTGCTGAAAGATGTGGGAATGGAAATGCGGGTGATGGGTGCACCGGCATATTACCCGCTTATTGAGGCTGGTAAGAACTGGTATGAGTGTAAAGCTGGCTGTGAGCTGATCCTGGATGATATAACAGAGCTCGTTTTTGTTGTTGGAACCTTCGGCGAGAAGCACAAGAAGAAAGTAATTATGGGACTGCCCGGACTTCCTGAGCGTCCCAATAAGACTACAAGACTGTCTCTGGCCCTTGCATATGTGTCACAGAAGAAATGCCGCGTTGTTGTAAAAGATCTTGGATTTGGAGAAATGTTCCCTTCCAGCGGCAAGGTCTGGGACGAACTGGTAGAGTGGTAAAGGAGGCTGGAAATGAGCGGTTATATTTTATGTCAGACAAAAAAGGCGGACAAGCCGTTTTTTGTGGAGAGTATCAATACCAATATTTACTCACTGGAGGAGCTTTGCTACTTTCTGTACCACAATCTTTATCTGGTGGATTCTTCTGTTATAAATGAAAATCTCTGTACCTGGATCAGCGAGGAACTGGATCTGCCAAGGCTGGCAGCCAAGCTACGTCCTCATCTTGGTAAATTTGCCAGCGCGGAGGATGTGCTTTATCCGGTATTTAAGGAGATCAATTATCTTACTTACGATGAGCTGAAGGCATTGAATGTAAAGCTTGCCAAGCTGGATCAGGAGGCACCTCTTCTTCGAAAAAAGAGAAAAGGGGATGCCCTGGTAGCGAATAAGATGTATGTAAGTGCCATCAAGGTGTATCAGCAGCTTCTGAAAAAAGAAGGGCTGGAGCAGATAAGACCGGGACTGACCATGAGTGTGTGGCATAACCTTGGATGTGCGTACAGCTATCTTTTTCAGATGGAGAAAGCAATGGAGTGTTTCTGGGAGGCGTTCCTTACCCAGAGCGATCCTAAGGAGCTGGTTTGCTATCTGCTTGCTTATCGCAGCGTGAAGAAGCCGCAGGAGTATGAGAACAGGCTGAAGGAGCTAAATGTATCGGATGAAGTGAAGGATACTTTAAAAAAGGCATTGGATGAGTTTGCGCAGAAAAAGGAGGTCAGCATAAGACCAGGGAAGGCGGATGAAATGCTGGAGAAGCTGACTGGAGAGTATCATAGGAGCACAGGTTCGTGATGAACCTGTGCTTTTTCTAAAAAACTATATTGACAGAATTACTTTCGTATGCTACCATACAACCATGCTTTAACATGGTAGAGTGAAAACGCACTAAAATAATGAGAATTAGATTTCAGGAGGATAGATATTATGAAAAAAAGAATTCTGGCGATTATGATGAGTGCCTTGATGGCAGCAGGTATCTGCTCTAGTGTAACGGTTTATGCAGATGCCGACAGTAAGACACTGACTGTTGGATTTGATGCAGAGTATCCGCCTTTTGGTTATATGGATGAAAGTGGCGAATATGTTGGTTTTGACCTGGATGTGGCACAGAAGGTATGTGATAATCTTGGATGGGAGCTTGTAAAGAAACCAATTAACTGGGATTCCAAGGATATGGAGCTGAATTCCGGAAATATTGACTGTATCTGGAATGGCTTTACCATCAATGGACGTGAGGATGATTATACATGGTCTGATCCATATCTGAATAACGAGCAGGTTATGGTAGTCACTTCCGATTCCGGAATTGAGACACTGGCAGATCTGGCAGGGAAGAATGTTGTAGTACAGGCTGCATCTGCAGCACTTGATGCTTTGAACAGCGAGGATAACAAAGAACTGACAGACAGTTTTGCATCCCTTACAGAGAATCCGGATTACAATACCGCATTTATGAATATTGATTCTGGCGCAGCTGATGCTGTTGCTGTTGATATCGGAGTTGCCAAATATCAGCTGGCTCAGAGAGAAGAGGGTAAATATAAGATCCTTGACGAGCCGATTCAGAGCGAACAGTACGGTATTGGATTTGCCAAAGGAAACGAGGAGCTTCGTGATACCGTATGGACCGAGGTTATGAAGCTGTATGATGAGGGCGAGATTGATAAACTGGCTGAGCAGTATGGTGTAGCTGACATGCTTTGCCTGGGAGATGAGGAAGCAGCTGATAAGACAGAAGAGAGCACAGATGCGGCAGAAGAAAATGCAGATTCTGATGAGACAGCTGAGGCTGCTGAGGATGAGGCTGAATAATTCACATAGAATATAAACAAGAATATATGTAAAAAAGAGGGTACCTGGCGCACCCTCTTTTCTTAGCGAGAAGGGGTCTGCTCCAAAAGAAGGAGCTTGATTCGCATAATATGATACCAGTGTCAAAAGGTCAAAAAGCTGTTCGTGCTTGCACGATAAGGCTTTTGAACTTGGGACACGCCAAATATGAGAAAGTAGCGATTTACGCAGTAAATCAGCGGATTTCGAATATTTGGAGGATTGCGGGAGCAGCGTAGCTGCGTAGCAATCCGGGTATCAAATGAGTGTCAAAAGACCTTTTGACACTCATATCATAATATGAATTATGGAATGAAATGAAACGTGAAATGCGATCCCTTAGAACACAAGTATCAACAGGAGGAACACAGTAACTATGAGTTTTAGTGTAATGTTAAGCCAGCTTGCAAAGGGAATGACCGTAACTACGGAAATTTTCTTTGTAACCCTTATATTTTCCCTGCCACTTGGCCTTCTGGTCTGTTGGGGTAAAATGTCCAAAATAAAGATAATCAGATGGATCGTTTCTGCTTATATCTCCATTATGCGCGGAACACCTCTTATGCTGCAGCTGATGGTAGTATATTTCGGACCATATTTTATTTTTGGAATCCGAATTTCCATGGGTTACAGCCTGATCGCTGTATTTATTGCTTTTGCAATTAATTATGCCGCTTATTTTGCAGAAATCTACCGTGGTGGAATTGAATCCATGCCAGTAGGTCAGTATGAAGCAGCCAGAATCCTTGGCTACTCAAAAGCACAGACCTTCTTCCGCATCATTCTTCCCCAGGTATTTAAACGGATTTTGCCATCTATTACCAACGAAGTAATCACTCTGGTAAAGGATACTTCATTGGCGTTTGTTGTAGCGGTAGCTGAAATGTTCACTTTGGCGAAACAGATTGCCAGCTCTCAGACCACGATGGTGCCGTTTGTGGTAGCGGCTGTATTTTATTATGTATTTAACCTGCTGGTAGCAGTGATTATGGATAAAGTAGAGAAAAAACTGAACTATTACCGCTAATAATTTATCATCAACCTGCAGTGAATATACATTGTAAAACCGTGTGCGGGTAACCAGAAGGAGTCACTATATGAAATTATTTGAAATGAAACACATAAAGAAAAGTTTCGGAGCCCTGGACGTTCTCCGTGACATTTCCCTGGAAGTAGACGAGGGCGAGGTTCTTAGTATTATCGGTCCCTCCGGCTCGGGTAAGTCTACATTGCTTCGCTGTGCCACTGGTCTGGAGACACCAGACGGCGGCGAAATCATCAAAAACGGAAAAATCGGACTGGTTTTCCAGAATTTTAACCTTTTTCCCCATTTTTCTGTGATTAAAAATATTACAGACGCTCCTATCAAAGTCCAGAAACGAGACAAAAAAGAAGTTTACGCTCAGGCCAGAGAACTGCTGAAGAAAATGGGACTCTCAGATAAAGAAAACTATTATCCATACCAGCTTTCAGGTGGACAGCAGCAGCGAGTTTCCATCGCCAGAGCCCTTTGCATGAACCCGGATATTCTTTTCTTCGATGAGCCCACATCTGCTTTGGATCCGGAGCTCACTGGCGAAATCTTGAAAGTAATCAAAGACCTGGCAGCCGAGCATATCACCATGGTGATTGTTACCCACGAGATGAGCTTTGCCCGTGACATCTCCGACCGGATTATCTTTATGGATGACGGTCTGATCGCAGTGGAAGGCACCCCGGAAGAGGTATTTTCATCAGAACATGTAAGAATGAAGGAATTCCTTGGGAAATTCCATCAGGGTCTTGCTTAAAATCTTTGGATGTTATATAATCCCCTTGTATGTGGAAAAAACAGTTGATCCGCAAAGTAAATGATAAAAACTTACTTAGAAACAGGAGAGAAAGAATGAGTACAGACAGATATACAAGCCCTTTGTCTGAGCGTTATGCCAGCAAGGAAATGCAGTACATTTTTTCACAGGATATGAAATTCCGCACCTGGAGAAGACTCTGGATCGCTCTGGCAGAGACTGAGAAGGAGCTTGGACTGAACATCACCCAGGAACAGATTGATGAACTGAAAGCTCATGCAGACGATATCAACTATGATGTTGCCAAGGCACGTGAGAAAGAAGTACGTCACGATGTTATGTCCCATGTATATGCTTACGGTGTGCAGTGCCCGAAAGCAAAGGGAATCATCCACCTGGGAGCAACATCCTGTTATGTAGGAGATAATACAGACATTATTGTTATGACAGAAGCTCTGAAACTGGTTCAGAAGAAACTGGTAAACGTAATTGCAGAGCTTTCCAAGTTCGCTGACAAATATAAAGATCAGCCTACACTTGCATTTACCCATTTCCAGCCTGCACAGCCAACTACCGTTGGAAAGCGTGCCACACTGTGGATACAGGAATTTATGATGGATCTTGAAGATCTTGAATATGTTCTTGGCACCATTAAGCTTCTTGGTTCTAAAGGTACTACAGGTACACAGGCAAGCTTTCTGGAACTGTTTGAAGGAGACCAGGAGACCATCGACAAGATCGATCCGATGATCGCTGCCAAGATGGGATTCAAGGAATGCTATCCGGTATCCGGACAGACCTATTCCCGTAAAGTTGATACCCGTGTTGTCAATGTTCTGGCAGGAATTGCAGCAAGTGCACACAAGATGTCAAACGATATCCGTCTTCTTCAGCATCTGAAAGAAGTAGAGGAGCCATTTGAGAAATCCCAGATCGGATCTTCCGCTATGGCTTATAAGAGAAACCCGATGAGAAGTGAGCGTATTGCTTCCCTTTCCAGATATGTGATGGTAGATGCCCTGAATCCAGCCATCACCTCTGCTACCCAGTGGTTTGAGAGAACCCTGGATGACTCCGCCAACAAGCGTCTTTCCGTACCGGAAGGCTTCCTTGCAATTGACGGAATCCTGGATCTGTGCCTGAATGTTGTAGATGGCCTTGTGGTTTATCCGAAGGTTATCGAGAAACACATGATGGCTGAGCTGCCATTTATGGCAACTGAGAACATTATGATGGACGCAGTAAAAGCAGGTGGAGACCGTCAGGAGCTTCATGAGCGCATCCGTGAGCTTTCCATGGAAGCAGGCAGGAATGTTAAGGTAGAAGGTAAGGACAACAACCTTCTTGAGCTGATCGCAGCCGATCCGGCATTTAACCTGACTCTGGAAGAGCTTCAGAAAACCATGGATCCGAAGAAATATGTGGGACGTGCCAAAGAGCAGACCGAAAGCTTTATTGCAAAAGTTGTAAATCCGGTTCTGGATTCCCACAAGGAAATGCTTGGAATGACAGCTGAGATTAATGTATGATAAAAGGTTGTTAATTTCTTTTTTTATGAAATTCAGATCAGACACAGGAGGAATTTGAGTTATGATCAAAGCAGTAGTTGGAGCAAACTGGGGAGATGAAGGTAAGGGGAAAATTACCGACATGCTCGCTGAGAAAGCTGATATTATCGTTAGATTCCAGGGTGGTGCAAATGCAGGACATACCATTGTAAACGACTATGGTAAATTCGCACTTCACACTCTGCCGTCAGGTGTATTTTATGGACACACCACAAGTGTGATCGGCAACGGTGTTGCACTGAATATCCCTGTATTTTTCAAAGAATACAATGAGGTTGTAAGCAAAGGTGTTCCGGCACCGAAGATTCTGATCTCTGACAGAGCACAGATGGTTATGCCGTACCACATTCTGTTTGACCAGTATGAGGAAGAGCGTCTGGGAGGCAAATCTTTCGGTTCTACTAAATCCGGTATCGCACCTTTCTATTCTGACAAATATGCAAAAATCGGTTTTCAGGTAAATGAGCTTTTTGACGAGGATCGCCTGAAGGAGAAACTGGCAAGCGTTTGTGAAACTAAGAACGTTCTTCTTGAGCACTTATACCACAAACCGCTTCTGAACGTTGATGAGCTTTTTGCAGAGCTGATGGAATACAAGAAGATGGTTGCACCATATGTATGCGACGTTTCCTTGTATCTGAATAATGCACTGAAAGAGGGCAAGGAGATCCTTCTTGAGGGACAGCTTGGAACTTTGAAAGACCCTGACCATGGTATTTACCCAATGGTTACCTCTTCTTCCACACTGGCAGCATATGGTGCAATCGGAGCAGGTGTGCCTCCATATGAGATCCAGAAGATTGTTGTTGTAAGCAAGGCTTATTCCAGCGCAGTAGGTGCCGGTGCATTTGTTTCCGAGATTTTCGGAGAAGAGGCTGACGAGCTTAGAAGACGCGGTGGTGATGGCGGAGAATACGGCGCTACCACTGGACGTCCGAGACGTATGGGATGGTATGACTGTGTTGCATCTAAATACGGCTGCCGTCTTCAGGGGGCTACAGATGTGGCATTTACAGTACTTGACGTACTTGGCTATCTGGATGAGATCCCGGTTTGTGTTGCTTACGATATCGACGGAGAGATTACCACAGACTTCCCGACCACAGCCAGACTTGAGAAAGCAAAACCGGTGATCGAGAAGCTTCCAGGATGGAAATGCGATATCCGTGGAATAAAGAACTATGAGGATCTTCCGGAGAATTGCAGAAAATACATCGAATTCATCGAGGAGAAGATCGGATACCCGATCACCATGGTTTCCAACGGACCAGGAAGAAACGATATTATTTACAGAAATAAATAATTGGGAAAAAAGCGGCTGCGTATCAGACGCTTGTAAGTAAGAATACATTACTGGTTACAGAGTGATCGGTAATTGAAATGTGACTGCGCCGGAGGTTCTCTCCGGCGTATCTTGTATCTAGTACATCGAATATTAAGTAACTGCCATATTGACTTGTCTGATTTTTATTTGTTGCGCCAATATAGCAGAAACTTAATTTTCGATGCTCTAGATGACAAAAAAGAAAACGGATTTTATAAAGGAATAAAGAATGAAAAATTTTAAACGTGCAGCTGCCATTCTGGGAGTGGTAGTCTTACTGGCAGTTTGCTGTCTGCCTATGATCTTTGCTTTTGGCAGCGGCGACAACGCACAGGGGAATTTTAAGGCAGCAGTAGGTACTGTAATTCTGGTGCCAGTGCTGGCTTATGTATTTCTTATGGTTTATAAACTTTTGAAGAAAGAGGAAAAGGAGGTCGCAGGCGAAGTGAAAAACATAATTTTTGATGTGGGACAGGTATTGGTTTCCTATGATTGGGAAAGCTATCTGAAAGCGTTCCACTTTTCGGCAGAAGAAGAGAAGCTGATTGCTGAGAAGGTTTTTAAGAGCCAGATCTGGAATGAGCGTGACCGTGGCCTGTTTCCTGAAGAAGAATACCGGAAACAGTTTATCGCAGAACTTCCGGCCGAGTACGAAGCGGATGTAAAGCGTGTGATCGAAGAATCAGGAAAAACAATTGGAATTAAGGATTACGCCGAAACCTGGACCAGCTATCTGAAAAGCCAGGGCTATCATCTGTACATTCTGTCAAACTACAGCCAATTCATGCTGGATCAGACAAGACCAGGTAAAATGCCTTTTCTGAAAAATATGGATGGTGTGATTTTCTCCTGTGAGGTTCAGCAGATCAAACCGGAGGCTGATATTTATGAGACACTTCTTTCCAGATTCGGTTTAAAACCGGAGGAGAGCGTTTTCCTGGATGACCGCCCGGAGAACTGCGAGGCTGCAAGAAAGCTTGGTATTCATGCCATTGAATTCCATGATCTGAAGCAGGCTGCAAAGGAACTGGAGAAGCTTGGAGTAAAATAGAAAAAAACAGCAAAACAGGAAAGTTAACGCCCCGGCTTCAGCTAGTACTTCAGAAGCCGGGGCGTTTCGGGGAGGATATAAGTTAATCTCGCTTATCTTTTGTATTGCATCATCATTGAAGGGGGTTCAATGAATTTGTTGGTTCATTTTACTGAACACTCATAGTATGAACCTGTTGCAGTCTTTTTATACATATGTTACAGAAAAATAGTATGAATTTTATGAAAAATCTGCAAGAAAATTTTGGAGAAAAAATAAGATTTGTGTTTTTCAGCAAAAGATGGTATAATAATTTTCAGCTGTAAAACGGCATAATTACGAAATTTTGTTGAAAAGAGGAATAAGAAATGAGCGACAAGACCATTTTAGAGCAGTGGCGTGCCATTGCCTATGACCAGCAGGCAGATCGTAATAAACTTCAGCAGTTCTGGGCAAAATATTTTAACATTGAGAAGAACATTTATGCACAGCTTCTTGAGAATCCGGACGAAGTAGTTACTGGTACAGTTAAAGAGCTGGCTGAGAAATATAATCAGGAAGTGCTCACCATGGTTGGTTTCCTTGATGGAATCAATGACAGCCTTAAGGTTCAGAATCCGATCGAGACTATGGATGAGAATACTACCGTAAGTCTTTGCTTTGACAAAGAGCTTCTTTACAAGAATATGGTAGACGCTAAGGCTGACTGGCTTTATAATCTTCCACAGTGGGACAAGATCTTTACCCCGGAGAAACGTAAAGAGCTTTATCTTGAGCAGAAGAAATCCGGTACTGTTGTTAAGGCACACAAGATCGGACGTAACGATCCGTGTCCATGCGGAAGCGGAAAGAAATATAAATTCTGCTGCGGAAGAAATAAATAAGAGAATGTGAATACTGACCGGTATCCGGTGGATTCCGGCTGTGGGGACGGATTGCAATGGTGGATAACTGCCAGGCAATCCGTTTCGTGTATATTTATAGGAAAATTAGTTGATTTATGAGTTCTACAAGTATGAATCAGTTTGCTTTGTGCGAGTAATGAGTGAAACACGCAGAGTGGATTTGAATTTAGAAAGAGAGAAGAGAATTTGAGTTTATTTTGTTTTTGCGCCGGGATTTTAAGCCTGGCTTATTATGTGCTGATCGTGGTATATGCTGGCATTACAGCTGATTTTGCCTGGTTCTGGGTACTGCTTACAGCGGTTCTGGAAGGCAGCGCAGTACTGATCCGCTATGGCAGAAATCATCCGGGAATTTTCCCTGGATGGCTGGGAACTGTGATCATGGTGGCTGTGCTGATCGGAAGTGTCTGTTTTGGATTTATCTGCAGCCGTGTAATTTCCGGAATGAAGTCTTCCGGGAAAAAGAACCTGGATTATGTAGTTGTGTTAGGCGCTCATGTAAAAGGAGATGTACCATCCAAGGCCCTGGAACTTCGTCTGAAGGCGGCACTGAAATATGCCAGGGAGAATGAAGATACCACGCTGATCCTTTCCGGCGGACAGGGCTTGGGGGAGGATATTACGGAAGCAAAATGTATGGAGAATTATCTGACAGCGCATGGTATTTCACAGGAGCGGCTGGTGTTGGAAGAGAAGTCTACAAGCACGAAAGAAAATCTGAAATTTTCCGATGAGCTTACCGGGTGCAGTAAGAAAAATACGGGAATATTGTCAAATAATTTTCACGTGTACCGGGCAGTAAAATTGGCGGAAAAGCTGGGATATAAACATCCTTATGGAATTGCGGCGGTATCAGATCCTATTATGCAGGTGCATTATGTGGTGCGGGAAGTAGCAGCACTTGTAAAAGAAAAACTTCGGGGAAATATCTAATTTTTTATCATCTTTATTTTGCAGATTATTGACAAACCCAAAACCCAAGGCTATAATGGGACACAGTGATAAGAAAACACGTTGACGAGAAGAGTAAACTGTGGAATGTTTCAGAGAGAGGCAGGCGGCTGGAAATGCCTTATCAGGAAACAGTTGAAAACTACCTCCGAGTGGCCCTAATCCGGTCCGGTGATTCCGTTACCATCAAATAAGTGGCCTGGTTTACAGATACGTATGCTATGGCAAGCAGGGTGGAACCGCGAGTATATTCGTCCCTTACAGTGTGAAAGCATTGTAAGGGGCTTTTTGTTTTTCACGAGCAATGAGTTAAAGTCCACGCTTGTGTGTGACCTTGGTGACTTCCGCTCGTCTCGTCCCTGCATGGGAGTACAGGAAATGCTTTGTTTTCAGTGCTCAGTCAAACGTTACCATACGTTTTTTCGTATCAGACAGTTTTCTGCCGGATACAGTTTCAGAAAAAGAAAAGGAGACACGAATCATGATTATCACATTAAAAGACGGTTCTAAAAAAGAATACGCAGAAGCAAAATCCGTTATCGACATTGCATCTGATATCAGCGAAGGCCTTGCAAGAGCTGCCTGTGCAGGCGAGGTTGACGGAGAAGTTGTTGACCTTAGACATGTAGTTGACAAGGACTGCGAGTTAAGCATCCTGACATTTGAGGATGAGGGCGGAAAAGGCGCTTTCCGTCACACCACATCCCACATTATGGCACAGGCGATCAAGAGACTGTACCCGGATGTAAAGCTTGCAATCGGCCCATCTATTGCAGACGGATTTTATTATGATATTGACAGCGAGAACCCGATCACCACAGAGGATCTTGCAAAGATCGAAGCAGAGATGAAGAAAGTGGTTAAAGAAGCTCTTCCGATCACCCGCTTTACCAAATCCAGAGAAGAAGCGATCGCATTCTTCAAAGAGAAAAATGAGCCATATAAAGTGGAGCTTATCGAAGATCTTCCAGAAGATGCCGAGATCAGCTTTTATCAGCAGGGTGAGTTTGTTGACCTTTGTGCAGGACCTCACCTTATGACAACCAAACCGGTAAAAGCATTTAAGCTTACCAGTATTGCAGGTGCTTACTGGAGAGGAAGCGAGAAGAATAAAATGCTTACCAGAATCTACGGAACTTCTTTCACAAAGAAAGCAGATCTGGACGAATATATTACCCGTATGGAAGAGGCTAAGAAACGTGACCACAGAAAGCTTGGTAAAGAGCTTGGTCTGTTCATGATGAGCGACGAAGGTCCTGGATTTCCGTTCTTCCTTCCTAAGGGAATGGTTCTGAAGAATACTCTTCTTGATTACTGGAGAGAAATCCATCAGAAAGCAGGATATGTTGAGATTTCCACACCGATCATGCTGGCACGTCATCTTTGGGAGACATCCGGACACTGGGATCATTACAAAGAAAATATGTATACAACTGTAATTGACGATCAGGATTTTGCAATCAAGCCAATGAACTGTCCGGGAGGTATTCTTGTATACCAGTCAGAACCACGTTCTTACCGTGATCTGCCGCTTCGTATGGGTGAGCTTGGTCTGGTACATCGTCATGAAAAATCCGGACAGCTTCACGGACTTATGCGTGTACGCTGCTTTACACAGGATGATGCCCATATCTTTATGATGCCGGAGCAGATCCGTGAGGAGATCAAAGGGGTTGCAAAACTGATTGACGAGGTATATCAGCTGTTTGGTTTCAAATATCACGTAGAGCTTTCCACACGTCCGGAAGATTCCATGGGAAGTGATGAGGACTGGGAGATGGCTACAGACGCTCTTCGCGGAGCTCTTGACGACCTCGGGCTTAATTATGTAGTAAATGAGGGAGACGGAGCGTTCTACGGACCGAAGATTGACTTCCATCTTGAGGACTCCATCGGAAGAACCTGGCAGTGTGGTACTATCCAGCTTGATTTCCAGCTTCCGCTCCGTTTTAATTGTGAATATGTTGGTGCTGACGGCGAGAAACATCGTCCGATCATGATCCACCGTGTTGCTTTTGGATCCATCGAGCGTTTTATCGGTATTTTGATCGAGCATTTTGCAGGTGCATTCCCAACATGGCTTGCTCCTGTACAGGTGAAGGTGCTTCCGATTTCTGATAAATATATGGATTATGCAGAAAAGGTTGTAAACGAGCTGAAAGAGGCTGGTATTCGTGTCGAAATTGATACCCGTGCTGAGAAAATCGGTTACAAGATCCGTGAGGCAAGACTTCAGAAGATTCCTTATATGCTGGTTGTTGGTGCCAAAGAAGAGGAAGAGGGCAAAGTTTCTGTAAGAAGCCGTTTCCTGGGAGATGAAGGAGCGAAGAATCTTGGAGAGTTCATTACTTCTATCAAAGCTGAGATCAAGAGCAGAGAGAACCGTAAGGTAGAGGTTCAGGAAGAGCAGAAATAAGCCGGATTTTCCGAAAAGTTTTAAGTGAATAAATAGGAACGTGATTTCCATATAAAAGAAAGGCGCTGCTGTGAGATGCGGCGCCTTTCTTGAAAATATTAACATTGTTATAAAATATAGCTGGATTAGGTGAAAAAATATATAATCTTGTGAATTATAGCAGATGAATGCATTATTCGGAAAAGTATTTCGCCTTAATTTCCTCCACTGGCATTTCTTTTCCTGTCCACAGACGGAACGCTTCAGCCCCCTGGTAAAGCAGCATATACATACCGTTGAAGGTGCGGCAACCAGCCTCTCTTGCTTCGCGCAAGAAGCGCGTCTCACGGGGATTGTAGATCACATCTGACACGATCAGATCCGGATGATAAAGACTGGTATCTTCAATAATGGACCCTTCTGTATCAGGAGCCATCCCCACTGAGGTGGCATTGAGAAGAAGCGCACTCTCGGAGATAGCCTGTGCCAGTTCTTCTTTATCCTTGTTTTCGTGAAGAATGGCCTGGCAGGGAAGAGTGGCGTTGATATTTTCCACCAGCTTCTGTGTGCGGTTCCAGAAACGACTGGTCTCACGGGCAAAAATATGGATTTTTTTTACCCCGTCAAGGGCAGCCTGTGCACAGATGGCAGTAGCTGCACCACCGGCCCCCATGATGGTGATGGTTTTTCCGATCACATCATATCCTGCATCTCTGACAGCCTGCATGTATCCTACACCGTCAGTGTTATAGCCGGTAAGGCGTCCATTGTCATTGACTACGGTGTTCACAGCGCCGATCAGTCGGGCAGCAGGGGAAAGCTCGTCCAGAAGCTCCACGATCTTGTTTTTGTTTGGCATGGTAAGGTTGAAGCCACGGATTCCGCAAGTTTTCAGTCCCATGACAGCAGTTTCCAGATTTTCCTCGTTTACATTGAAGCAAAGATAAGTGTAATCAAGATCAAGAAGATGGAATGCTTCATTGTGCATAAGTGGTGAAATACTGTGTGCCACCGGACTTCCAAGAAGTGCGGTAAGCTGTGTGTGACCGGTAATTGTGATCATAAGGTACCTCCTGAAGTTTCTATTATTTTGAAAGTCCAAGGCAATAGCAGTGACTGATCCGGGGTAGAGCGTGTTTGAAAAATCATTCCCGCAATCTGCACGCCCCACTTTGCGGTATATTTCACCCGAATTCGGTTGCCGTAGCCCGCTACGGCGCCCTCATCCGAGCGAAATCTCCCACAAATTGTGACGCACATCTTGCAGAAAGCCTTTTTCAAACACGCTCTAGTATGAACAGCCTTAAGATATTGGAATATGAACTTTCATTTAGTTTAAAACTGGAAATCATTAAAGCGTTACTAAGTATATATTATTCTATGAGAAAGGAGATGTCAAGAAATGACAAAACCTATTCAGATAAAGAACCTGACCATTGGAGCAGGAATCCCGAAAATCTGCGTTCCTCTTACTGGAACCACCAGAGAAAAAATCTGCCAGGAAGCAGAGGATGCCCAAAAAGCAGCTGCAGATCTGGTGGAATGGCGTGCAGATTTCTTTGAAGAACTGATGAATCCGGAAGCCTGCCAGAATGTGCTTGAAGCGTTGGCAGAAATTCTTGGTGAAACACCACTGCTTTTTACAATCCGGACAAGTGAGGAAGGCGGAAATATTACCATTTCTCTGGAGGATTACGCTGCCTGCAATATAAATATTGCAAAAGGCAAAAAGGCAGACCTGGTTGATGTGGAAGTTATGAGTAATTCGGAAGAGAAGAAAAAGCTGGTGGCAGAGCTTCAAAAAGAAGGAGTCAAAGTGATCGCTTCTTCCCATGATTTCCACAAAACAGACAGTCAGGAGGTTCTTTTAAACCGCTTCCGCGAAATGGAAAAATCAGGCGCTGATATTTTGAAAATGGCGGTAATGCCTCATGGTTTCGAAGACGTGGCAGCAATTATGGAGGCAACAAATGCTATGAGACAGGAGTGCGAAAAGCCTTTGGTATCCATGGCAATGGGAAGTATTGGTTCTATTACCCGAATTTCCGGAGAGAACTTCGGCTCTGGCATTACCTTTGGAACAGTTGGCGCCGCATCTGCACCGGGACAGTTTCCGATTGGAGAACTGAGAAGTCTTCTGGATGCTTTACATGAGAAAAATGAAGAAGACGAATTAAAGCAGTAGAATTAATTTTGCACGAAGCATGAAAAAATGAATTGCTTTAATTGAAAATAATATTGACAGAATTAATTTAGAACAAAATAACGAAAAATGAAAGATCATGCTGTCGATTTGAGGCGAGAAATTCTTAGGATTTCCCGCCCCTTTTTGACAAAATCTGCGCCCTCTGTGACCGTATAATGGGTTCACTTACCAAAGTGAAGGATTGACGTTACCGCAAAAGGTAACGGACGACAGGCCACAGGGGGCTTTTTATGTATTATGACGTATACATAGACATCGTCTTTCTGACGAATCTTTTAATGGATTACGTTCTTCTTCGCATTGTAGGAAAGCTTTTCCTGCGAAAAAGAAATCGTGGAAGGATTTTGCTGGCGGCAGCCGTTGGCGCTCTGTTTTCCTGCCTCATTTTATATGTACTGCCGGATATGATTTTTCCTGCAAAGGTACTGCTCCATGGCGGCTGTGCCTGGGGCATGCTGGTTCTTGGACTGGATCTTAAGAAAAACGGACTTCTGGTAAAAGCTCTGGTGACTGTTTACCTGATGGCTTTTTTCATGGGAGGTCTTATGGAAGCGGCACCTGTAAAAAAGGCGACACCCATACGTTTTTTGATTGTTGCCGCAGGAGCCTACATGGGACTTAATGCACTGATCTATCTTAGCGATTCTTTCCGTGCCAGATGGAAAAATATTTATCCAGTTACCCTGTCCTATCGGGGAAATGTACAACCGTTTTTCGGGCTTTGGGATACAGGAAATTTTCTTGTAGACCCCATCAGCCAGAAGGAGGTATTTATTATAAAACCGGAGGTTCTGGAAGCATTGCTTCCGCAGGAAAATGCAGACAGGCTGAAACACCTTAAGGAGAACCCAGGGGAGCTGGAAGGTACAGAGCCGGCTGACTTGCATCCGCACTTTTTGCCCTATAAGACAATCGGGGAGGAAGGCGTGCTGCTGGCAGTGGTGTTAGATGACCTTTGTATTCACACTCCCAGGGAGGTGATTCATGTGGCAAATCCGGTGCTGGCGCTGGCCGTGGAACCCTCTGCTTTGGGAAAAGAGTACCAGGTACTGTTGAATTCCAGAATTTTGCATTAGGAGGGGGACTTATTCATGAACAGATCAGCAAGTGCAGCGTATTATCCATTTCAGGTAATGCCCAGATTCCTGCTCGGCAGACAGGGAGAGGTTTATTATATTGGTGGAAGTGATATTCTGCCGCCGCCACTGGAAACACAAAGAGAAGCGAGGATCCTTGAAAAACTGGGTACACCAGAGGAGAAAGAAGCTAAGTCTACCTTGATCGAGCACAATCTCAGGCTGGTGGTCTATATAGCCAAAAAGTTTGATAATACAGGTGTGAGTGTGGAGGATCTGATCTCCATTGGCACTATCGGGTTGATTAAGGCAATCAATACTTTTAACCCGGTAAAAAATATTAAGCTGGCTACGTATGCATCCAGATGTATTGAAAACGAAATTCTTATGTATCTCAGACGCAATAGTAAGACGAAAATGGAGGTTTCCATAGATGAGCCTCTGAATGTGGACTGGGACGGAAACGAGCTTTTGCTTTCCGATATTTTGGGAACGGATGATGATGTGATCTCCCAGAGGCTGGAGAACGAGGTGGAGATCAAGCTTCTTGGAAAAGCAATTTCCAAACTTTCTCCAAGGGAGCAGACGATTATCAAACTGCGGTTCGGGCTTGGAAGACAGGAGGGAAAGGAAAAAACACAGAAAGAAGTGGCGGACCTTCTGGGGATTTCACAGTCTTATATTTCCAGGCTGGAAAAAAGGATCATGAAGAGGCTGAAGAAGGAAATTGTAAAGTATGAGTAAAAGTGAGTAGTTGCAAATTGAAGCTTTGCATGATTTGCTTCTGTTGTCCATACTGTCCAGCCTCTTAAATATTCGTGGCCTCTTTGCCCATGGAAGCATGGTTTGAATGAAATTTTATATCAAAGTAATAAAATGGAGTAAGCAGGCTATGAGGCTGATTTGGAAACTATATTTAACGAAAAGAAGGGCAGAATATGGGCGTGTATTGGAATAATAACGGCAAAAATGGGAATTCTACAATAGACATAGAGGATAGTTTTATTATTTCATATGTAAAGAAATGGATTTACAGTAAAGGAGACACGCTTATGAATGCCGATGTAGAATTTCTAAACTATGTGTATCAGAATTCCCAGATGGGTATAGACACCTTGGAGCAGCTGCTTGAGATTACGGAAGACGAAAAATTGCAGACATATCTGGAAAAGCAAATCGAGGGCTATCGAAAGTTTCATAATGAAGCCAGGGATATTCTGAATCGGAGCGGATATGACGAAAAAGGTCTTGGCACCTTTGAAAAAATCCGCACCTACCTTATGGTTAACCTCCAGACCATGGCCGACGACTCCACCTCCCACATCGCCAAAATGCTGATCCAGGGCAGCAGCATGGGAATTACCGAAGCCGTGAAAAAGCTTCATCAGTACGAAAATGATGTGGAGAAAGACATCAAAAAGCTGATGGAACGGCTGCAGGAATTTGAAGAGGAGAATGTGGAAAAATTGAAGGAATTTCTGTAGGAAATAAGGTGGCGGGGGAGATGCTTCCAGATGAGGAAAGTATTTTATCCTCCGCTAGTTTTGTGCAAGGATACTATGAAATTACAATTATTCATGGGCTGCTTTGCAAGAAAAAGAGTTCGACATGATTCGACAAATAATTTGAACAAAAAAATATAAACTTTTTTGTAAAAAGTGCTTGACGATTCCTTGCGGCAGTGGTATAGTAAATAATCTGTCGCAAGGAATTGCTTCTGAAATACTGAAAAATAAAATAATTTTCAGAAAATTTAAATTAACTGTTGACAAATGACTAAACTTATGATAAAGTAACCAAGTCGTTTGAACAGAACGACAGAAACCAACAACTTTAGACAGGGTCTTGAAAATCTGAAAAACTTTTGAAAAAAGTGCTTGACAAGATTTGAAAGATATGATAAAGTAAACAGGATGTCGCAAAGAGATGACAGCGAAACAACCTTGATAACTAAACAGTGAAACACATACGATTCTCGAAAATTCTTAACGAATCATCATTCAAATGAATGAACTTTTTATAACAGTAATGACGAGAGATAACTAAGCTAGTTGGTTGTCTTGAGTGAATCAAACATTTTATCAGAGAGTTTGATCCTGGCTCAGGATGAACGCTGGCGGCGTGCTTAACACATGCAAGTCGAACGGGAAACATTTCATTGAGGCTTCGGCGGATTTGATCTGTTTCTAGTGGCGGACGGGTGAGTAACGCGTGGGTAACCTGCCTTATAC